>SHAI01000073.1 GCA_004213235.1 Parvularculaceae bacterium | reverse complement strand
AATGTTACTGAAAGGCACAAGCCCAAAATCATCAGTAGGGGGTTCACCTTTGTAAGGCTTCCCAATTGCGCGCCAATCAGGGCCGCCAGGCCGCTTTCGCGAAACGCCGCAGCGATACAAATGCCGCCAGCAAATAAGAGTAACATCCCCCAGGGAATGTCATTGGCCATTTTCCAGTCAAGTAGCGCGCCGCCTTTTCCATTGGGCACAAGAAACATGACCACAACCGCCAGGATCGCAACGGTTGAATCCCCTGCTTGGGTAATGCCAAGAAGGCCGGACCAGCCACCAAAGGGTTCGATGCGCGTAATCCACGCCATGATTGCGATACCGAACACGATCATGGTGCGCTTTTCATCAACCCGCCATGGCCCCGGTGTTGGCAGCTGTGGGGCGTCAACACCCCCGAGCCGGCGGGTAAGCCATAATCCCATCAGCGGGACACCAATTGCTACGACGGGCACCCCTGTCATCATCCATCGCAGGAAAGAGTAATCTTCGCCTGTTGCCTGCTGAAAGGCCTCCAGGAAAATCAAATTTGGCGGTGTGCCGACCAACGTGCCGGTACCGCCGAGGGATGCGGCAAAGGCGATCCCCAACAAAAGCGGCGTTGCCAAACGGTCATTATCCGTGCGCGCTATGATGGATAGTGCCATTGTGGCAAGCATTAAAGTCGTCGCAGAGTTAGACACCCACA
Organism: Parvularculaceae bacterium; assembly: GCA_004213235.1. Taxonomy (GTDB): domain Bacteria; phylum Pseudomonadota; class Alphaproteobacteria; order Caulobacterales; family Parvularculaceae; genus MED-G105. Next base: position 9,641 of record SHAI01000073.1, on the reverse strand, counting down.
TCGATAAAATTGCTGCGGCGAGCATGAACCCCAGGACAAGGCGCCGCCCGGACATACCGACGAGCCTGATCATGTAGACGGCGAGACGTTCGTGCACCCCGCAACGCTCCAGGCTCTTCGATAACATGAAAGACGCCATCAACAAGATAATAACGTAAGAACCAAGTGCGGCCGCCGCCTGACGTTGATCAAGGACCCCGGCGATCGGAAACAGGGCGAAGGGTACAAGCGACGTTGCCGGTATGGGAAGCGCCTCGCTGACCCACCAGGACGCTGTCAAAACCGTTATGGCAATTGTCCAGACAATCTTGTCCGGCAGTCCGCCAGCTGTCGCCCCTAGAGCAGCGATAGCAGAAAGGCAGAGACCTATGGCGATGCGTGTCCAGTTCATGTCGCTTTTTGACCCTCATAATAAGTCGATAGGGTTGGATAGTGATGCCGCGCCCGGTAGACCTGCAGCACTGTCAGAGGATTACCATGATGAAGCTTGCCGCCCTTGGTGCCAAGGTGCTGCGGTTGTTGCCGCCAGAGCCTGCCCACAATCTTACTGTCAAAGCGCTCAAACTGGGGCTTGGGCCGCGGCGGACCACACCTGCCAGCAAACTGCTCGCAACGCGCATTGCTGGGCTGGAGTTTCCAAATCCCGTGGGGCTCGCGGCGGGCTTTGATAAAAACGCCGAAGTGCCCGATGCGGCGCTGGCCCTTGGTTTTGGTTTTGTTGAAATAGGCGCGGTGACGCCGCGCGCCCAGCCAGGGAATGCGCGTCCCCGGGTTTTTCGCTTGCCCGCAGATGGGGCGGTGATCAATCGGTACGGATTTAATAATGACGGTCTGGGGGTGATCGCCTCGCGGTTGGCCGAGCGTGCCCACAAGCCCGGAATTTTGGGGGTCAATCTTGGTGCAAACAAAGACAGCGTGGACCGGATTGAAGACTATGTGACGAGCCTTGTGGCGTTGGATGGGCTGGCTCAGTTCTTCACCGTGAATATTTCCTCGCCGAATACACCGGGCCTTCGCGCATTGCAGGATAAGGCCGCACTGGATGAGTTGCTTGCCCGCGTCGTCGAGGCGCGTGAGACGATGAAATCCCGGCCACCCATATTTTTAAAACTTGCCCCTGATCTCACCGATGAAGATCGGGCGGACATTGTCGCCAGTCTGCTGGCATCGTCTTTAGACGGTATTATCGTGTCAAATACGACGTTGGCGCGCCCGGACAGTTTGGCCACGCTGCACGCCTCACAGCAGGGCGGCCTGTCGGGGCGGCCTCTATTCCAGCCGTCAACGAAAATATTGGCTGAGTTTGCGCGTGCCCTTGATCGCAGCTTGCCAATCATCGGGGTTGGCGGCGTTAGCTCGGCACGTGACGCCTATACCAAAATCCTCAAGGGAGCGTCTTTGGTCCAGCTTTATACAGCGCTGGTTTATGAAGGCCCGGGGCTTGCCGCGCGGATCGTTGATGACTTGCCGGAATTGCTGTCGGCAGATGGTTTTGCCTGTGTGGCCGAGGCCGTTGGCGCTGACCTTTGAAACGGCCACAACGCCGTTATCCATCGGTTTTGAGGACGCGCGGCAGATATACCCCGAGCGTGGCCGCGCGTAACAGGAAATACAGGGAAAACGCGGCCCAGAGGCCATGATTTCCATACCAGTCAGCAAACAAGATCGTCGTGGGAATTAGAACTGCCGTGCTGGCAATCATCCCATTGCGCATTTCGCGCGCCCGGGTGGCCCCTATAAAAATACCATCTAACTGGAAGGCCAGGACGACGATAAGCGGGCTGATCAAAACCCATGGAAAATAGGTGCGCGCTGCCGCGCGGATTGCACCATCCGGCGTCAAGGTTCCCAGGATCGGGTCTCGAAACATGGTATAAGTAAGGGCAAATAAAAGGGCCGTAATGATCGCCGGGATAGTGGTTATGCGGATGGCGTTCGCTAAACGAAGGCGACGGTCCCGGCCTGCGCCATTGGCACCGATCGCCTGCCCGACAAGGGTTTCAGCGGCAATGGCGGTGCCGTCAAGGGCCAGGCCCGTGAGCAGGAATAATTGCATAAGTGCCTGATTAGCCGCGAGCGTAACATCGCCAAATGCGCTCCCTCTTTGCACAAACCACGCAAATGACCCCGCCAACAAAAAGGTGCGCAGGAAGATATCGAAATTCACGCTAATGGTCCGCCGCAGCATGGTCCGATCGGTGATCCTGTTACGGTGCCAATATGACCTAATGCCGCCCTTGCGTTTCATCACAGCAACGCAGAACAGCGCCGCAATGGCAAAGCCGGCCAACTCCGCGATCAGCGTTCCATAGGCGACACCCGCTGCGCCATGCCCCATCCCGACAACGAACCAATAATCGAGCGCAATGTTCACGCCCGTCATGGTCAAGCTTGCGACCATCAGGTAATCGGTGCGCCCGCGAGCGGTTAACCATCCGAACAGCGCATACGTGCCGAGTGCAAACGGTGCACCCCATATCCTGATTGAATAATAGGTCTGAGCGGCCTGGAATGTCTCCGCGCTGGCATTGGACCCGGTGCCTAAAAGCTGGAAAGCGAGCCATCCGATCGGCACGTGTAAAACGAGCAGGCTCACACCAGCGCCAAGTCCAATCATGATACCCTGGGCGAGTACAGCACGCACGGCCGCTTCGTCGCCGCGACCATGGGCCTGTGCGCCAAGGCCAGCGACGCTCATGCGGATAAAACCAAAGGTCCAATAGACGATGGAGAAAATTACCGCGCCAAGACCAATGGCGGCGATATCAAGGGGCCGGCTGGAGTGGCCAAGTGCCCAAACGTCAACCAGGCCAAGAAGCGGCGTCGCCATGGACGCCAGTGACGCAGGTGCCGCAAGGCGAAGGGCGTCAGGGATTGTGAGTGGTTTCGTTAAAGAGCCAGTAGCGGATGCTGCTTTATCAGGGGGCTTGCCCATTTCCGAAACGTCGCCCTTTTCGATATTCTCTTGTGCTAGCGCAGTTTCACATGCTGACTTCGCCAACGGACTATTCTAGAAATAAGTGTATGGCTTCACCTACGTCTTCATCATCCGGGGAACAAGCCCCCGAAAAAGAGCAAAAACCGGCCAAGCCGAGTGCCCCGCCGGAACCATGTTTCACTGGCGCAGAACTCGGTGCGCTGGCGCACCTTTACCGCGGAGAAGTCTATCGGTCGACGATATGGCGCACGCGCCTTGATGCAACAACAAACTGGTCAGTTGTTTCTCTCGGGATCGCCCTATCGATCAGTTATTCCTCGCCAACAGCAACGTCCTTGCCGCTTCTTCTCGTTGGCGGGCTGATCATCGTCTTCTTATATCTGGAGGCGCGGCGTTATCGCTATTTCAATGTTTGGCGCGCGCGTGCGCGGTGGCTGGAGATTAATCTCTATTCGCCAATGCTAAGGCGCGTGTCCTATGAAGACGAAGGTAAATGGCAAAACCGGCTTGCAGAAGATTATGAACGCCCTGAGCATCATATTTCCTTCGCGCGGGCGTTTGGACGGCGGTTACGTCGGAACTATCTCTGGATATTTACCGTTCAGGCGCTGGCCTATTTTGGCAAGGTGATCATCCACCCGACACCATTAACTGGACTGGGCGAATTCTTCGAGCGGATGGTGATCGGTCCAGCACCGGGCTGGCTGGTATTTCTTGTTGGGATAACTTTTTACTCGGCGATTATAGGCATAACTCTCGGGATCTATATTCTTGATCTGCGGCGGTTCAAAAACCGGATGAATCCGATTTCGATGGGATAAAAGCGCGGTGGCGGCCAGACTGCGTTCGGCTATTCGATGAAGGACAGTCTCACGGTGCCGTCTGGCTGTTTTTCTATCCGGCGATAGAAACAACTGCGCCGGGATGTGTGGCATGCACCTCCCGTTTGATCCACGACAAGTTCAACCGCGTCCTGGTCACAGTCGATGCGAATTTCACGCACTTTCTGGGTCGCGCCAGAGGTCGCCCCTTTACGCCATAGTTCCCCGCGTGAGCGCGACCAATAATAAGCATCACCGGTCTCTATCGTCTTTTGAAGCGCTTCAGCGTTCATCCAGGCGACCATTAAAAGTCGCCCGGAGCTGGCGTCCGTTGTCGCCGCCGCGATCAGGCCTTTGTCAGAAAAGCGTGGTGCTAAGTCTGACCCTTCTTCAAGTTCAGGATCGCCGCTCATGTAACCATTACCGTGCTGATAAAGACTAACTTTGCGTCAGTCGCAAGAACCGTTCTTCGAGCGCTGGGTTGTCGCGAAATTCGCCGGTAAAGCGCGTCGTGACCGTATCAACGCCATTTTTATGAACGCCGCGTGTGGACATGCACTGGTGCTCTGCAGCGATCACGACCGCAACGCCGCGGGGTTGCAGGACTTTTTCGATGGCGCTGGCGATCTGGGCCGTCAGGGTTTCTTGAACCTGAAGGCGCTTCGCGTAGGCATCTACCAGACGGGCAAGTTTCGAAATTCCCACAACCCGTTCTGATGGGAGATAGGCGACATGGGCTGTGCCGATAATTGGCGCGATGTGATGCTCACAATAGCTTTCAAGACGGATATTCCGGAGAAGGACGATGTCATCGTATCCGTCTACTTCTTCGAAAGTTCTTTCCAGAATTTCTTCCGGGTCCTCATCATAACCGGTGAACCATTCTTCGTAAGCTTTTGCGACACGCTTTGGCGTGTCGACCAAGCCTTCCCGGGTTGGGTCATCGCCGGCCCATTTTATGAGCGTTCGAACCGCTTCTTCTGCTTCAGCGCGAGTTGGTTTTGTCATTAGTAGGTCATTTTCAGCGTCATCGGCGGTTTCTTGTTCGCGCGAGGTAGCGTCGTAGGCAATGGCAGTCATGGGCCTGTCCTATCGTTAGGTGCGATTCGTTAGCTGTAATTCCAATTTCGCGTCTCTCTTTTTGAGAAAAGCGCGACACGTACGAGGGTCTTACGGGCGTCAATATAAGGTTGGATGACCCAAATGCCAAATCGAGATTGATACCTCAATACCGGCAATGGGGCGTATGCGGGTCATCGTTATTCGCCTTTCAGTGCTTGCACCCTCCATCAAGGCCTATTAGCTAACATGCGCCATGACGATAACACTTTACGATACCCACGCGCGGGAAAAGCGCGTTTTCACGCCTGCGGATCCCAACCGCGTGACCATGTATGTTTGTGGGCCAACGGTCTATAATCACGCCCATATCGGCAATTTTCGCGCCGCTGTTGTATTCGATCTTCTGTTTCGTGTCCTGCGACAGGCATTCGGCCATGATGCGGTGGTTTATGCGCGAAATTTTACCGATATAGACGACAAAATTATCAGCGCATCAAAAGAGCAAAACGCACCAATTGAAGAGATCACGCATAAATATGCGGAAATCTACAAGGAAGAAACGGCCGCGCTTAATGTGCTTGAACCGAGCTTTGAGCCTCGCGCGACCGGTTTTATTGAGGAGATGCAAGCGCTTGTCAGTACATTAATTGACAAAGGCGCTGCCTATATCGCGGCGGAAAACGTTCTCTTCGACGTAAATTCGTTTGATGAATATGGCAGTCTGGCGCGGCTTAATCGCGACGACATGGTTGCAGGTGCCCGGGTAGAGGTTGCGCCGTACAAGCGCGACCCGGCCGATTTTGTTCTGTGGAAGCCATCAAGTGATGACGAGCCTGGATGGGTGGCACCTGCGTCCTGGGGGCTTGCCGGTCGTGGACGGCCTGGTTGGCATCTGGAATGCTCGGCAATGATCAAAGGCGTCTTGGGGGAAACCATCGATATTCATGGCGGTGGCCAGGATCTGCGTTTCCCTCACCACGAAAACGAAATCGCGCAGTCCATGTGTGCGAATGATGGTGCGCCGCTTGCTCGATACTGGCTGCACAATGGTTTCCTGCGCATGGGCGACGAAAAAATGTCCAAATCCCTTGGCAATATCGTCTTGCCAAAAGAACTGTTGACCCGGTGGCACGGTGAGGTGCTTCGGTGGGCGCTTTTGTCCGCCCATTATCGTCAACCGCTTGAATGGACCGATGAGTTGATTCAGCAATCAAAGCGCCAGCTTGATCGGTTTTATCGGCTTTTGGCAGAAGTACCGACGGCACCTGCGGTGGACGCGCCGCCGCCATCAATCGTGTTGGCGCTGGAGGATGATTTGAACACTCCTGAAGCTTTTGCCGGGCTTCATGAATTGCGCGATATTGCCCAGCAACTCGACGGCGACGCGCGCCGCGCTGCGATCTCGAGATTGAAGGCGGCCGGTGAGCTGCTTGGGTTTTTTGGCGAAGATCCTGCGATCTGGTTCCAGGCCCCGGGTGGTGAGGGGGAAATGAGCGCCGCGGATATACAAGCACGACTGGTTGCCCGGGCTGAAGCGCGCCAGGCAAAAGATTTTGCCAAGGCGGATCAGATCCGCGACGAGCTTACCCGGGCAGGGATCGTCATTGAGGACGGTCCTGACGGCGCAAGCTGGCGGCGCGCTTAGTTGGTCTGTGAATTTTTGTTTGGAAGAGCCAGCAGTGCACTGATGAGTAGGGGGATGGTTCAAGGCCCGATAGCTTCGGGCCCGATAACCCCAAAACTGTTGATTTGTGCTCATGATTACCAGATACGGAGGCCTTGCGTTTCGATCTCGCGTAAAGCGTCCTGTTTCGGCAAGTTCGACCCAAATGCTCAACGATTTATACAGTGATCAGCTCCTTGCCGCAGCGGCTTCTCTGCCGCCGGCGCGGCGGTTGGAAAATCCCGATGCGACGGCGACGCGAACTAGCCGCGTGTGCGGGTCAGAGGTGAGCGTTGACTTGATCATGCGCGATGATGTTGTCCGTGACTTCGGTCTGGAGGCACGGGCTTGCGCGCTGGGCCAGGCTTCTGCCGGTCTGACCGCGGCAAACCTTATCGGTTCGGACCGGGAAGGCTTGTACCAACTACGCGACGAAATGCAGCATATGCTGGACGGGGACGGAGAGGGGCCGAGCGATCCGCGTTGGGCGGGACTACATGCATTGAAGGCAATCCGCGATTATCCCCAGCGCCATGAGTCGACCATGCTTGTGTTCCAGGCGCTCGCCGATTGCCTTGATCAACTCAGGGCCAAAAGCTGACAATGGTCATGTCGTCCTGAATACGGCTTGTCGCGGTGCGCGCCCGTCTGAGTTCCTGGCATTCTTCCCTCGCCCCTGCAGGGAAATCCGCGGCGCTGGAAAGGTGGAGTTTTTTCGCAAATAGAAGAGGTTTTACGTCTTGCAAGTTTTATTTTTGCTGATAACTCTGAGCGTGGCAGGGAATGGCTCGGAATTCCCCCTTTGGGCCTCCCGGCTAGGCCGCTCGCGTATTCTTTCTCCCCCTTTTATGAGTCGCGGGCGGCCTCCTAATTCAGCGCAAGTTTTTAGGTTTTCTAACCTCTTCGGGTCATCTTGGCGTTGATGATGATTTTCGGCGCGTCTTCGCGGCCTCTTCGTTTAGCCATTCTTTGAAAAGCCGGACCGCTTTAACCCTTCCCTTGGCGGGGGGATGAACAACATAATAGGCGAAGGCTGATGGTGTGATGACATCGAACGGCTGGACCAGCCGCCCGGCTTCCAAATCCGCCATGGCAAGGGCTGACTTGGCAAGGGCCACGCCTTTGCCAGCTACGGCCGCTTCGATAACCAGGCTCGACTGGTTAAACTTCAGGCCCCGCCGTCCATCGATGCTGGTGACGCCGGCGGCTTTTAACCACATGGGCCAAGTAGGTGCGCTGTCATCACGATCCGGGCTGCCGTCATGTAGCAGGGTATGGGAGAATAAATCCTGCGGCGAGGCGAGAGGGCTTTCTTGTTCAAGTAGTCGTGGACTACAAACTGGTAGGATCGTTTCGCGCATCAACCTTTCTTCGGTCAGGTTGTCATACCCCCCTGGGCCATATCGGATCGCGAGATCCACATCGTCGATCGAAAAGTCCACAAGGCCCATATCTGCCGACATCCACACCTCGATATCCGGGTGGAGGTCCTGAAACCGGTCGAGCCGCGGGGCGAGCCATTTCGCGGCAATGGATGGCGCGGCGGATATGTTCAGCCGTTTGGCATCGCCAGGTGCCGCGAGATGTCTGGCCGCTTCATCCAGCCGGTCAAAGGCATCCCGAAGGGCGGGGATGGCCGCCTGGGCGTTGTCGGTGAGCAGGAGCGCTTTCCCCGTGCGCCTGAACACTTTTGCCCCGATGGCGTCCTCAAGGGTCTTAATCTGCTGGCTGACGGCACCCGGTGTCACGTGAAGTTCATCCGATGCTTTAGTAAAACTTAAGTGTCGTGCTACGGCTTCGAAGGCACGCAAGGCATTCAATGGTGGTAACTTTGCCATAATTCGAACATAATTAGTATAATCGGCCAAAATGGCCGGAACAGGTGTTGGTAAATATATTCATGCTTTATTCTGCTTCAATAGAAAAACTATTGAGATGCAAAAATAATCTCGGTTTCGTCGCTGAGCTAAATGATTAGCTTTCCTGATGCTGAATGCCCATTGGCATTCCCCATCAGTGAGCGAGTGTGGCATGAATCCGGACGGCCAAGTCAGTTTTTTCCCAGCGGTATTTCGCTTATCCGGGCAACGGGTTGTGATTGCAGGTGGCGGCGAGTTGGCAACCCGCAAGGCACGCCTTGTTGCCGGTGCGGGGGTGGATCTGTGTTTTGTCGCGCCAGTTTTTGCGCCGGCGATACGAGAAGAATGGTCACAGCGCGCCAGTTTTATCGAGCGCGCGCCTGAAACGGCAGATTTCGCTGAAGCTGTGCTCGCTTTTGTCGCCGAGGACGACGACGCCATCGCCAAAGACTATGCGCAGATCGCACGGCGCTCTGGCGTACCACTTAATGTCGTCGACCGGCCTGAATTATCCGACTTTCAAACCCCGTCTATCGTCCGGCGGGGGGAGGTGACAATTGCAATCTCGACCGGCGGGGCGGCACCTGTTCTGGGGAAACTGCTCCGTGAACGTATTGAAGCGATGTTACCGGCACGACTTGGCGAGCTGGCCGCAATGGCAAGGGCATTCCGCCCGGCTGTCGCCGCCAAGATCGCCCCGGCAATGCGTCGCCGATTTTGGGAAAGGGTGTTTCGCGGCGATATCGCCGAACGGTTTTTGGGCGGCGATGTTTCTGGCGCGCGCGAAGCAACGATTGCGTCGATAAATTCTGCTGATGATGCGCGCCGGGGCGTTGTGCACATCGTTGGGGCCGGGCCCGGTGATCCGGAGCTTCTTACCCTGAAGGCGCTGCGTCTTATTCAGATGGCGGATGTTATTGTCCATGACCGGTTAGTGGGAAAGGCGATTTTAGAATTGGCCCGCCGTGATGCGGAACGTTTCTATGTCGGCAAGGAGAAATCAAACCACTCAGTATCGCAGCGGCAGATCGAGGCGATGCTCATTCGTGAAGCCAAAGCCGGTAAGATTGTGGTCCGATTGAAGGGTGGTGACCCGTTCATTTTTGGGCGTGGTGGTGAAGAGCTGGACCGCGTACGCGCTGCGGGCATCCCGGCTTTTGTAACGCCAGGGATCACCGCCGCCACCGGCGGTGCTGCGTCCGTGGGCCTGCCATTGACCCATCGCGACTATGCGCAAGCGGTAACCCTCGTGACGGGCCACGGCCAGGGTGATGGCGATCTGGATCTGGATTGGCAGG
>SHAI01000072.1 GCA_004213235.1 Parvularculaceae bacterium | reverse complement strand
TAGGCGTCCGCCCAATGGTGGTCAAAAATATACTCCCCCCGGCTATGCAGTTTGAGATAGGCAGGTGCCGCACCAACCGCTTGGCCCTGGCTTTCCAGCAAAAGGTGGCGCGGTACCCATCCGGCGTTTTCACACACAGAGTTTGACTTTTCCAGCGCTGCGAGGAAGGCATGAGATATGAAGGGGTTATACGAAGCACCTGTGTGCACGCACAACTGGTCCCAAACGTTGGCGTCGATACTTTCAATCGTATCCAGTGTCTTCAAACCATAGGGCGGTTCTTCATCGGGTATGATACTCACCGGTGGTTCACTGCGCTATTTCAAAAATGCCATCGATTTCAACCGCCGCGCCAAGGGGCAGGCTAGGCGCTGATACGGCGGCGCGCGCATGTTTGCCTGCCTCGCCAAATATCTCGACCATAAGGTCAGAAGCACCATTGATCACCTTAGGTTGATCGGTGAAGTCTGCCGTTGAGTTCACAAAGCCGTTTAGTTTCACAACGCGGACCAATTTTGAAAGATCGCCGCCGCACGCGGCTTTGAGTTGGCTGATCAGGTTAAGCGCGCAGGACTGTGCGGCTTTCACCCCCGTTTCAAGGTCTATATCATCACCCAGTTTGCCGGTGATCAACCCGTCAGGTCCGATCGAAATCTGACCGGATATATATACTTGGTTGCTCGATACCACATAGGGAACATAATTGGCGACCGGTGCAACAGGTGCGGGCAGGGATAGGCTTAAGCGATCAAGGTTTTGTTCCGGCGTCATGACTCATGAATTCCTTTATTCGTGTGCGACTTTTATTTTTTCTATGAAGGTGAGCCAACTTTGACAAGCGATAGAAAATTGCCTGTCCCGGTCGAGATTGAAACGAATTTGTCAAAATTCCATGCCGTATGTGTTTTGCTACTATCGTTGCGGCCTTGCCCCGTATTTTTGAGTTATTTTTGGCATGTTTTCAAGAGTGTATCGGCGGTGCAAAGAGTTGAAGCACACCTTACAATCCTTGAGATACAGACGAAATTTCCGCCTTGGATTACCGCCAGTTTTTCTGGGGCGCGGCGAGGGGAAGGTAGAAAAAGGGCGGCGCGCTTGATTGTAAGGGCGGTGCGCGCCCGCTGCCACGCCCGTTGCCACGCCCGCTGCCACGCCACGTCCGCCGCCACGCCAGGCCCGCTTCGACAATGAACGGCGCACAGTTTGAGGGAATGTCAAATGCTGATCTCTTCAGCTAGCCAGCGACGCGACCAACGCCGCCGGATACCAAACGCCGGGCAAGAAATTGTGGAGATGCGTCCAGTAAACCTTCGGAGATAAAAGGTGTTTCCGACAGATGCGCCAGAGTGAGGCCGGCACCATATGCCGCATCTAGCCCGGGGCCGACACGGCGGGTTGCGTCAAACTTTGTCAATATGATCCGCCTTGCGCCGAATTCAGCAAAAGCGTCAGCCCAATCGGCATATTCCTCGCGATCGCCACTGGCTGGCAAAACAAGGATGGGCTCAGCATGAAGCGCTTCCTGGAAATTGCGTAGTGCGGCGATGTCACCTGGTTCAAAAGGGGAAATGCCTGGCGTGTCGAAAATCACCGGACAATTTTTGCCATTGTTTGAGATCGCAGCCGTCGCCTCGTGCGGCGTTTCAACAATATGATAATCTGCACCAAGAATTTCGCCATAGGTCCGGATTTGGTCAATCGCACCGGCGCGACCGGTATCTGCAGTCATCATAAATGCTGCGCCGCGGTGCGTCATGGCCCTCGCGGCGAGTTTTGCGGCGCATGAGGTTTTTCCAGCGCCTGTTGGGCCGACGAGCATTATTGGCGTGTTGGCACCAATATCGGTCGGCGCGAAAGAAAACGCGTCATCAAGACCGGTCTCCAGCCGGAACAGGTCATCGTCAATCCGGGCTTTACTTGCGCCCTGGCATACCGCCTCAATTAATTTCGCACCGATCCCATGAGCTGAAAGTGCCGCGGCAAGGCTGTCGCCAGAGATATGATCGGCAGATCCATTTGTTCCTAGGCCGCCATGTCCCGACAGGCGATCAGACAACTGGGCCAGATTATCTTCCGCAAATTTTCGTTCCAGTGGTTGCTCAAGGCCATTACCGCGCCTTGCCGGAGATTTTTCGTTGGCGACGATATCTCTGGTATCCCGTCCAAACTGTCCGGTCGGTGTATCGCTGGGGGCGATCGTCTCTGGCTGGTCAGATGCGGATAATTCCACCTCGCCGCCCGGCAGCTCGCGCACGCCAATAACGACCAATTTTTCACCAAAAGCACGCCGCGCCTTGGCTTTGGCTTCTTCGACGTCGGACGCGATGAACTTCATCATGGGGGCGGGGCACCGTTTATAACTCTACCCCGGTAACATACGCTCTGGAAAACGCCTAGGCCATCATCAAAGCGGGCGAATCCACTAATTTTTATTCTAACTGTTCGGGAATTTCCGGGGCCTTGTTAAGCAAAAAAAGTCACCCGAACGACTAAAGCGCACCGGAAAACCGATGCGCTTTAGTATTTTTCGTTTGAGGAAGATTGCCCTCCGACGCTACCGATATTGCTGCACACGCGTTGCGCGCAGCCCCGGTAGGCCGTGTTGGTCAATCGCCTTTTGCCAGCTTAAGAATTCTTCCATGGTCAGTTGATAGCGCTCGCAAGCTTCTTCAACAGACAAAAGTCCGCCGCGTACCGCAGCCACAACCTCTGCTTTACGGCGGATGACCCACCGTTTTGTAGTGGTCGGCGGAAGATCCGCCAGTGACAACGGCATGCCGTCGGGTCCTATAACGTAAGGTTTTGCGGCTTCTATTTTTTCAGCCGTTTCGACAACGCTACCCATCTCAAGTCGTTCCTCGTTGATTACGCAACTGGTAAGATGGAGATTAGGCTTACTGGTTTTAAAATAGGGCTAAGTCACGTGGTCAACTATTTCCTAAGTCATTGAATAAATTTATCTATTGCCAATTTCCCTGTAATTTATGATGAATAGTTTCTAAATTCCGCATGATAGTTGAGCTCGCCACTGGATCGTCCTTGCCCTCGTGGTTATATGGCAGCCATGACGTTGACAATTGACACTGAATTTAATCTCCAGGACGTGCTAAAAGGGGCCGGTCCACTGGATTTTGATGTGCCTGCCGGGGAAAGAATCGTTGTCGCGATGTCTGGCGGTGTAGACTCGTCGGTCACGGCGGCCCTGGTAAAATACGCCGGATATGACGTCGTTGGGGTCACGCTTCAGCTGTATGACCATGGGATCGCCATCCAGAAAAAAGGCGCATGCTGCGCTGGGCAAGATATCCAGGACGCGCGGAACGTCGCCGATCGCCTTGGCATTCCGCATTATGTGCTTGATTACGAGGACCGTTTCTCACAAGCCGTCATGGAGGATTTCGCCGATACATATCTTGCCGGGGCGACACCTATTCCGTGTGTGCGCTGTAATGAGCGTGTGAAATTCAAAGACCTGTTATCCACAGCGCGGGATCTTGGCGGCGCTGCCATGGCGACGGGTCACTATATACGCCGGGTGGCCGGACCTAATGGCGCAGAGCTGCGGCGGGCCGCGGATGCGGGTAAGGACCAAAGCTATTTCTTGTTCTCAACAACGAAAGAACAACTGGACTTCTTACGATTTCCGCTTGGTGGCTTGCCCAAGGAAACAACCCGCGCCCTTGCTGAACGCCTTGAACTGCCGGTCGCGCATAAACCCGACAGCCAGGACATATGCTTTGTACCAGAGGGGAAATATGCCAGCGTTGTTGAGCGTTTGCGCCCCGGTGCGGCAGAGCCTGGGGACATTGTTGATCTTCACGGAAAGGTAATTGGTCGCCATCCGGGTGTTATTCATTACACGGTAGGCCAAAGACGCGGCCTTGGTGTTGCCATGGGTGAACCACTTTATGTTGTGCGTGTTGATGCGGCCCGCCGCGAAGTTGTCGTTGGGCCGCGCGCGGCATTGAGCGTGTCGCGGGTCTATATCAAAGAGACCTCATGGCTTGGCGATGGCGCGCTTGAAGCGGCCGCGCGGGCAGGTACTGAAATTGCGATCAAGGTTCGCTCGACGCGACCACCTTCGCCTGGCCGGTTAGTCTGGTTAGAGGCTGAAGAGCGTCATCCGAACGCAGGCCCCGTTGGTGTCGATTTGACGGTGGCAGAAGAGGGGGTTGCGCCTGGGCAGGCATGTGTTTTCTACAGCAGCGATGCGACCCATGACAGGGTTCTGGGCGGGGGCTGGATCGTTGGGGCCGGGTCGGTCCATATGCCGCGTTGAATTTCCCGGGCGCAAAGGCTTTCGTCGCTTGAGATAATCAGGTATCCGTCGCGTTCAAGCCATTAGTTTTGCCCTGGATTACCATGCCCAAAAAACACTATGACTGTCTAAAGTGCGTCGCGTATTGTTGTTCGTACACACATATTCCAACAACCAAGACAGATATAAAGCGCTTGGCGAAACACTTCGATGTGTCGGTCGATAAAGCACAGCGGAAATTTACGAAATACGGTGACAAGGACAGCCCCCGGGTTCTACGGCACACGGATGATGAGCATTTTTCGTCCTCATGCATGTTCCTCGATAAAGACACGCGGAATTGTACGGTTTACGCTGCGCGCCCAGCGATCTGCCGCGACTTTCCAACCCAGTCGCGTTGCGGATATTATGAATTTTTGAAGTTTGAGCGCGAAGTTCAGGATGATCCTGAATGGGTCGCGACAACGAATTAAGGATCAATCCTTGGTTGAGCGCATCAACACACTTGTTATTGGTGCCGGCATTGTCGGACTGGCTACGGCAAAAGCATTGGCCGAGCAGGGGCGCGACGTCATCCTGCTGGAGAAGAACCCGCATTTCGGTGAGGAAACATCGTCTCGCAATTCAGAAGTCATCCACGCGGGTATTTATTACCGGCCGGGAGGCGCCAGAGCGCGTCTGTGCCATCCGGGCAAGGAGCTTTTATATGCTTATGCACGAGACAGGGGTGTTGCGCATTTAAACTGCGGCAAACTTGTCGTTGCGCATGATGACGCGGGAATAGGTAAGCTAAATGCAATCATCGAGAATGCAAAAGCCAGCGGCGTTCATGATCTGGAATTGATCGACCGCCGGAAGGTGGCAGAGTTAGAGCCGGGTCTTGTTGCTCACGCTGCAATTATATCGCCGTCCAGTGGAATTATCGATAGCCATGGTTTGATGTTGGCAATCCTTGGCGATTTTGAAAACGCTGGCGGGATCATGGCACTGTCAACGCCGGTCGAGTCTGGACGCGTTACTGAAGCGGGCATTGAAGTTGATTGTGGCGGAGAGGCGCCGATGACGCTTCTTGCCGATCTGGTTGTGAATTGCGGTGGTCTTCATGCGGACAAAGTCGCCCATTCAATAACCGGTTTGGATAGGGGAAAAATTCCCCCCCAGCGCCCGGCGAAGGGTGAATATTTCACCTACGCTGGCAAGGCACCTTTCCAGCGGCTGATTTACCCTATCCACACCGCGGATAGTCAGGGGGTTCATTATTCCCGTGACCTTGGTGGTCAGGCCCGTTTAGGCCCCGACATCAGTTGGGAAGCGAAGTTGGGGGATTATTCCGTTAACGAAGAAAAACGGGAAGTATTCGCCGCCGAGTGCCAGAAGTTCTGGCCGGACTTGGATCCTTCGCGTCTTTCGCCAGGATATGCAGGGCAAAGACCGAAAACAACCAACCCGGGCGAAGAAGGCGATTTCAGAATCTGCGGCCCTGAAGAGCATGGCACCAAAGGCTATATCGGCCTTTACGGTATTGAATCTCCAGGGCTTACATCCTGCCTTGCCATCGCCCGATTTGCGGCGGAACTGGCTGCCAAGGCCACCTAAAATCGTCATAACGAACCTGAGGCGCGACCAGACGGGCCGTGCAAGCCTTGAGATGTCGCGCCAGGGCGCTTACTCTAATCCGTCGAGGAGACAGATTATGAGTTCTAGCACCTTACCGCCAATGACCAATGCTTCTGCTGCCTATGGTGAGGAGGATCTCCGTTTTATACGGAATTTTCACGATATTTTTCTGTCGATCGGTTTGGTGCTGTTCGGCCTGGGGTTGGGATTTGTCGCGTCTTTAAGCCTTGTAGAGAGCGTGAGCATCACAGATTTCAGCTCGTTAAAGGAAGCGGGCTGGCAGGCAAGTGCTGTGTTCTTCGGGGGCGCCATAATTATGTGGCTGCTGGCGGAATTCTTTGCCAGGTCGCGCCGATTGTTTCTGCCGGCCATTGTGATTCTGATCGGCTTTTCATGGTATTTATTCCTCGCGGTTTCCATCGCCTATGTCACAATGTTCGGCGAGCAGGATTTTGATTCATTTGAAAGCGCGATTGAACAGCTGACATATATGCCATTGATCGTAGGTTCCATCGTCACTACGGGCGTATTCCTCTATTATGTGCGTATGAAGCTTCCCTTTGCCATGGGGCTCGGCGGGGTTGGCATCGTCGTGACAGCGACAGCAACTATTTTCGCGCAAAATCCGGAGGGGTTTTTGGGCATTGCGACGACCGTGCAGTTTTTTTCCGGACTGTTCCTGTTTTGCTTAGGGGTGGCGTTTGACGCTCGGGACCCATCTCGAACAACCCGTTTCTCCGATAATGCCTTCTGGTTACATTTCTTCGCTGCACCCCTCATTTTCGCATCTGTTATGTCGATGACATCAGGCGGGTCACTCGACGCCTGGTCTGACGGCGGGGCGGGTGCCGCGGCGATGACCCTTGGCGTCGTCATCGTGTTTGCCATCATCTCACTTCTGATTAACCGGCGCGCACTGCTTGTCTCTGGTCTTTTGTCGGCGGCTGTGGCGGTGGCTGTTTTGATTGGTGAGTCCGGCCTATCGGGTGCATGGACGGGAGCGTTGACGCTCCTGCTGCTTGGCGGTGCCATGGTGCTGCTTGGTGGTGGCTGGCATGTGGTGCGCCGGGTCCTGATTGCGCCATTTCCAAAGTCCGGCCCAATAGCGCGAATCATTCCGCCAGAACCAAACGCAGAAGAAACGGCAGAAAACCAACACGCCGCATAAACGCACTTGCAGGTGCCGACGCCATTCGCTATACGCCGCCTTCGTCTTCGCAAGTTGGCGTTCCCTGGCGGGGTAGCTCAGTTGGTGAGAGCGCAGGATTCATAACCCTGAGGTCGGGAGTTCAAATCTCCCCCCCGCTACCATCATAAAAGTCGCTCACAACAGCGCACACACATCCCCGTGATTTTTTGTGAGCGCGTAAGGCGATGTGCAGCCAAGCGGTGTTGCAGTCAGGTGATGCGCAGTCAGGCGATGATAGGATCTTACTAATACACGTCGGTGGGACCAATAATCGGATGGGCGCTGCATTCAAAACGTAGCGCGCCCAACTTTTCCAGTGTTCAAAAAACCAAGCTTGGATGAACCATGCGGTGCCAGGTTATATCCCGTGCATCAAGCGGACCAATTGGGCCCGGTGAGCGCGTGTTTCTGGCGGGAGCCAGAAATCAATTGCCCCCATTTTCAGGCGGATTTTCTGAAGCGCTGCGAGCGCTGCGGTCCGGCTGTTCGGCTCGATTGATGCATCCACGAGGAACCTTAATCGTTCAACATAGGCTATTTGCAGGTTCTTACGGAATGTACTTGGTGTGCCGACTAAATCATTCCCGAATATCGCATCAGTCAAGTCGCTGAGCATTTCGTAGGATGAATAGGTGTTGCCATAAGCCTGAGTGTCAGTAAGGCGCTGTAATGTCGCCGGGTGCAGCAATTGACTCAAAACTGATTGCTGGATGGCGAAAGTCTGTGAGTGAAGTTTTGGATCTTCATTACCGGCAAAGAAGAACTCAAACCCTCTGCGTTGTCTTTGCAGGCGTGAAGCCAATTCAGGCGGCACGCCAAGCGCGTTTTCTGCAAAAACATAGTCTGCCAATGCGCGCATTGCTGCTTTTTGGGTTTCTTCCGGTACAGGCGTGTAGGGTAGATTTCTATCGGTTGACTGTGACGGCGCACGCCGGTCGACATAGACACCACCAATTTGTCGCGCCATGATCCGTGCCATTGTCCCTCGCTGCGACAAAGCAACGCGATAAGCGCGGACTAATTCCTGCCAGCTGTTTTCTTCATCGTATTTATCAACGAGACTGGCCAGGGTCGTTGTAACGAGATCCATTCGGTCACGTCCATATGCCACCGGGTCAGATGACATGTCGCCAATCATCACCCGAGGGTCGATCCCAGAGCCAGAGCGGCGCATATCGTCTGCATCATTGCCAAAGGCGTTTCCCGGTTCGGTAGAGCGCGCAAGAAGCATTGTCCGCGCGTCAGCGTCTTCCATGGCCGGGCTATAGCCGAACTCAATCGCCCAATCGTCATAATGACCGGGGCGTTGATTATAATAGTCGCCCTGGGTAAGGCCCGTCGGGGCAATGTTGACGGCAGGATAATCCATAACCGAACCTGTCGGTGCGCCCTGTGTGATCTCACGGTCATGAACCGCCAGCGGATCATATAGGCTGCTTGCCTTCATATTATGGTTCAGTCCGAGCGTGTGTCCAATCTCGTGGAGGATCAGAAAATAGATTGCCTCACGCACGAGCGCGTCGATTTCGTCCTCGCTAGCGCCGGTAGCCTTGAGGGCGGCAATGCCAAACGCGTTCTGCGCGGTCATATGCGCCGCCATCGTGCAGGCACCATGTTTATGCCCTGTGGCTGGGGTAAGCTCCGGTAGCGAGTGTTCGCGATCCGCGTTGTCATGATGCCATGTCTTCGCTGCGGTCGGCCTTGATAAAGTCTCGTAGAGCTGTTCTGGGTTGGCTGGAAAGACATCTCCCAAAGCGGCTCTGTTGGTCAGGAATGAATATTCCAGCATTACGTCAGCACCCAGAATTTCGCCTGTGCGCGGATTTGAGAAGTTAGGCCCATAGCCGCCAAAAGGGGGTATAGGGGAGGAGGTCCAACGCAGAACATTATACCGGATATCGCCAGCATCCCATTGCGCGTCATCTGGCTGAACCTCTACTCTGATGGCATTGGTAAAGCCTGCTTTTTCAAACGCTTTGTTCCAGGCGAGTGCTGCATCGCGGATCGTATCGCGATATTTGTGTGGTGTGGTGTTCTCTATCCACCAGGTAATCGGTTTTACAGGATCAGACAGCGCCGCGTCAGGATCCTTCTTTTCCAGACGCCAGCGATTGATCAGATCGCGATAGGGTGCCGCGTCCGCTGATGTGAGATCGGTGACTTTCTCGAAGAAATAACCAATGCGGTAATCATCCTTACGCGGTACAAACTCCTCATCGGGCATCGCAATGAACGAATGCTGCATTGTGACAGTGACGGCGCGGGGATCGGTAATGGCGTCTGACCCGCCAAAGGCTGCATCGGGGTTGCTAAAGGTATAGTCGATAATAACATTGGTGTTCTCCGGGTAATTCCGGATTTCTTTGTAGCCAGTTCTATCAGGTGCCAGCCCGCCAATGATTGACCGGCTTGACGTTCTGCCACCGCGGTTTCCCGGGCCGACTTTGTGCAGGCCTTCGCCCAGAAAAATTTGGTCGATATTGATCAGGTAACGGTCACCATCATCGGACTCATCTGTGGTGATGATCTTGGGTGCGGCAAGAATCGCTGGACTGATATTTGCTTCCGATGCACGCGATACGGCCTTGTCTTCGTCGAAATGGAAACGGGTGTTTACATTGATCAGCTGCAAACGGTCGTATTTTCGTTCAAATTTGAGAACGCGATTATCGCGATAGGCCCCGCGAAAGTGACCTGCTTCCAAAACCCCGTTTTCTGAGTAAGAGAATGAAATGAACTCTCGGCCAAGATCTGCTTCGTCAACGACCATGAACGCGGTGCCAGATTCCGGATCCTGGTAGATATCGAACAGACCCTCGCTAAAAATATGGTCTTCGGTTTTCTGCGCAATCCCTTCTTTCTCCGCGATCCCTTCGGGTTTCTCGCTTTCTTCATCCTCCGCTGCCGCGACCGCGCAAAATGCCAATAGCGCTGACAACGCAGCGGCAACGCGCTTTAAGCAAGAAATAAAAGGAAATTGACCAAACGCGCTGTAGTTCATCGCCGACCCCAAGATAGATTGACCCCAAATCTGTGTTCGGGAGTTTCCCTGATCGTGGGGGGATCGTCTAGTCGGGTACCGTGTTTCGCGCGGTTTACAGGAAGCGAGCGACCACTTCCTTGTAGGATCGTGACAGTTTTAACTCAGATCCGCTCTCCAGCGTGAGAAAATACTCGCCATTGGCGTGTGGGTGAAGCTCCTTCACCTTATTGACGTTCACGATGGCCGAGCGATGGATTCGCTGAAAGCGCGCCGGATCAAGCCGCTGCTGGAGCGTTTTCATGGTCTCCCGAATGATGTGGGTCTTGCCGCCAGCATGCACGCACATATAGTCGCCCGCAGCGTCAATCCATTCAATGTCATCGGCATTGAGGATCACGACCTTCGAGC
>SHAI01000071.1 GCA_004213235.1 Parvularculaceae bacterium | reverse complement strand
GACGATTGTGCTCAACGGGGCGATCGGCGGGCTGGTATCGATCACGGCGGAGCCCCTGACCCCGGTCATTTGGCAAGCGGTGCTGATCGGCGGCGTTGGCGGTGTCATCGTTACCCTTTCAGTGCCATTGCTGGACAGGCTCAAAATTGACGATGTCGTCGGGGCTATTCCTGCTCACCTTCTTTGCGGCATTTGGGGGACGTTAGTTGTTCCGTTTACCAACTCAGACGCAAATTTTGTCGGACAGGTTGTCGGTATTGTTGCAATTGGTGTTTTCGCCTTCGTCACGAGTTTCGCGGTGTGGACGCTATTGAAGTTCACTCTGGGCGTTCGTGCGGATGTGGAACATGAGCGCCGAGGCCTGGATCAAACGGAGCTGGGTTTAGAGGCGTACCCTGAATTCGCCCGCCACTGAGCGTTCAAGTAACTCGAATTATTCCACGCAGCATGCGTGCCCGAGCATCGATCACAGGCAGTTACCCCAATTTTGTGAGCTGACTTCCCTGATCGGTGTTCATGATGATCCTCGCCTCTTCACGATCTCCGACTTGCTACATTTTCTGCTAGCGTCATTAGGGATATCAACGGAGCCATCCGTATACTTTGTATTGAATACACCCTGCGTCAGGCGCGCCATACCGCGAAAGGGACCATCCGGCCCGATATCCGCGCCAGCTGACGCTGATGAAAGCGTACTGCCGGTTCATAGGCTGAATGTAGCGTCACAAGTCCACTCATTTCAGGTCTCTATTTCCCCCGGCGGGTCAATACGCGCAAAGGCGACCAGACAAATTGACGTGCAATTGTACGGCTATTTTTCTTGCGGCTCCATCGCCGCCGATCGGCTTTGAACGTGTGCAAACCGAGATAGCCGTCGCGAAGTGCCTTCAGATAGGCGTTACCCTGGCCAGTTTTCATCGCCTTCAGGCCAAAGGCAATATCTGCGAACGCGCGCAAGGGGGCGGTCAAAAAATAGAGAAGGGGCGGGGTATTTTTGAAATAAACCCAGATCCTGTTGCGGTGCCCATGGTATACTGAAAAAGCGCTATGGCGCCCCGTCACGCCAGATCCTTCATGACGCACCTTTGCGGCTTTCAGCTGAATGCACTCACCTCCCGCAAGGTGGTGTCTGAAACCGAGATCGACATCTTCGCCATAACAAAAAAAGCGTTCGTCAAAGCCGCCAAGGGACATGAAACGGTCCTTGCGATAAAACGCGGCCGCAGCACACGGCGCAAAGCAGTTCATATCTTCACGCACCACATCGGCAAGGTGGCCAAACCCACTGCGATAATAAAAGCCGTACACTGAGCAGACATCGCCTGCGCCATCCAGTCGGGCTGGATCAGCATCCATGAGCTGGGTCGAGCCGAACGCATCTACGGTGGGATAACGCGCAGCACCATCGGAAAACGAAGCAAGCCAATCGGGGTCTGGATATGCGTCAGGGTTTAAAAACGCCAACCATTCGCCGCGCGCTTTCGATGCGGCGCGGTTATTCGCAGCGGCAAAACCAATGTTTGCGCCCGGTTCCATCAAGGTGAACTGAACACCGCTTTGTGCCGCTTTCGTGATTGAACCATCCGTAGAGGCATTATCGACAATAATAATTTCATCTGCTGGCCTGCTTTGCACACCAAGATGCTGCAGACAGCGCAATAACCGCGCGCCAGAATTATAATTGACAATTATGATTGTGATTTTCGCCATACCACCAGTCAGGTTACATTACGCGGTCGCTTGTCATCTTTTGATGGATAATCCGCAACACTTGGGATTTCCAATGTTTTCCACACGCAAACAAGGTACGGACAATGCGCGACCGGTTCGGACTATTGCGCCATGCCTATCGCGGGAATTCAGTGCGTTAATTGTTCCATCCACGATCGGTCATGAGATAGGTCGCGAAAGAAGCGAGCCAATGACTGCCGGAATAATGCTCAGCAGAAACCGCCGCAACACCTTCACGGGCGTGAATATCAGCCGCCGCGACCAGGGATGGGATACGCTTGTCGGTTTCGGGCAAAGCCCGCGCGATATTGTATAAATTCCATGCCCGGGAGGAATTCACCCCATCAAGATGGACGAGCTTGCCATCACTTGCATCCTTTACAATTCCTGGTGCCAACCAATCACCCGACCCGTCTGTGGGGATTTCGGGCATGAATTTGGCAAGCCAGGCTGAGAATGCCTCTCCAGGCAGAATGCGCCGCATGAGATCCGCCTCCATAAGGCATGGGGACAGAAAATCCTCGCCGCTTGGTTCATACGCAAGCGGACAATCAACGTCATCGGCGTGAAAAGATATAGCCCGCGCGATGATCATGTCTTCAAACTCGGTATCGCCTGTCGCCCGCGCCCAATCAATCATTAGCGTGAAGGCAAAGGCACTTTGATTGTGCGTGCCTAATCTGATAGGGTATGCCAGTTTCGGTAGCCATGCTTTCAAGCTCGCGACAATGTCTGCCTCCAGGGGTTGCAGCACCTTTAACCATTTATCGGCTTGCGGATCATCCCATTCACGGAGTTCCGTCATGAGTTGTAAATACCACGCAAGCCCATAAGGGCGCTCCCAAGAGCCACGGGCGGGACGCGCGAAATTTGCAACCTCACCGGCTAAATTTTCCGGCGTGAAACTCTGGTTTAACTTCACAATCGCCGTCTTGCGCCAATCTGCATCCTGCGGGCCGACCCGCAACAGGCGCACAAGAAGCCAGTGCCCGTGTACCGAGCTATGCCAATCAAAGCATCCGTAAAATGCGGGAAAAATGACTTTCGGGCGCCCGATCGCATCCGCAGTCTCGGTGGTGCGCGAAATTTTGTTGGGAAACTCCTGGTGGATACAGGTCATGGCGAGTGCGGAAAAGCGCGCGGCAAGTTCCGGTGCGATCATGCCGGGATAGTCGAGATCAGCCGTTGATTTCGGTCGCGCGTCTGTTCCGCACCCATTCATTGCGAAAAGACACGCGATGGCGGCAAAGGCTTGAATTGCAGTTTTCATTTTTCACGACTTTCACAAGGGCAGGAAAATTGATCCCATGATAAATCCAACGCCGCGCACCGTCGATGGCGCTGGCAAACTTTGTTGCCCAATAATATCAGTGATTTCCCGCTCCGTGAGCGGAATTTCATGTTGGCTGGCTTTCACCGGCGGGCCGCGCGGAAAACTGAGCCCTGTAACACTTCCGACCTTAAACTCTAGCTATTTGGCGATAATCTGGCATTCAACTATACACTCTGCCAATTACATATGCTGCTCGCCAGGCTAGCCGCCCACAGCTACAATCAACTGGAAGACGTCATACCCCATGCGTAACGCCTATCTGTTTCTTCTGCCGGCACTGGTGGCCATTTTCTTTTCATGGGCGAGCGTCGCGCCAGCATTCGCTCACCCGGATGATGACTTTTGTGAAGCGGAAAATGGCATTGACCCGGTTCTTTGCCGGCAACTTGCTGCCGCAGACCGGTCAGCACCGAAAACAAATGCCCCGCTGCGTGATAAGGATGGTAATGTCCGGTCCGTTTTTGATACGGCGATGCTCTATCTGGATATCGGGGTGCGACACATCCTGCCCGGCGGTGCAGATCACATCCTGTTTGTGTTGGCCCTGTTTCTCGCGTCTGAAAGAATGCGCAGCCTTATCATCCAGATTTCCGCGTTTACCCTTGCTCACACGGCAACACTTGGGCTTGCAGCGGCCGGCGTTATTGATCCGCCAGCGTCAATCGTTGAACCCCTTATCGCGTTATCCATCGCTTATGTTGCGGTTGAAAATCTGATTTTTAAGGACATTCCCAAATGGCGCCCGGCGATCGTGTTCGGGTTCGGCCTGTTTCACGGGCTGGGTTTTGCGGGCTTTATTCGGGACGTTGGGTTACCCCAGGATCAATTCTGGTCATCCCTGATCGGGTTCAACCTTGGCGTGGAATTTGGACAACTCGCCGTCATAGCAGCAGCTTTTGGCGGCAGCCTACTGGTAAAACCCGTCCTGGCGCGCTTCGGTGCAACCTATCGGGACGTGGTGGTAACACCGATCTCCCTGATCATCGCGGCTACTGGTTTGTGGTGGGGCATTACCCGAATTTTTGGGTAACGACGGGGTCTCCATAAAAAAGCCCGACGTGGAGGGCATCCACACCGGGCCGCTATTTTTCGAAACGCAAAAACTGCGTGCGTAGCTTTTATGGCTGATATGGCAGGGAGGAATGGTGCTGCACAATCCGTAGTGTACCTTCAGCGTCCTTTTTGTAACCCCAGCTTTTATCGACTTTGGTTACATTGCCATCCTTGTCGGTCATCGTGACCCAGCCCATCCACATGGCTACATCGCCTTCGATAAAGGTCGCTGAGGTTTCAGAGGTGACCTCGCGCCATCCCTTAATGCCAAAGCCGCCATCCAATGGAAAATCCTCATCATGCCCGACGAAATATGAAAGCGCGCCTTTGCGAGTCGGGCGGAAGGTTTTTTCGCCGCTGGCGAGCGTCGGCTTGAACAGAACCGGCCCGAGATTATACCCGTAAGCCGCATCAAGAACGCCTTCCGCGACACCGCGCGCACCGTCAATACCATCTGCTTCATACGCTTTTGCAATCGCAATCAGCGCATCGCCCCAGGCAACCCGCGCCTGATCTAGCTCATTCTCCGAAATCGGCATCTCACCTTCCTTTTATTTGGTGTTTTCGTAATTCAATATACAGCGATCAAACTGCTTGTGGATCAATGTAAGAACGCGCAGCCTACCTTGGTAGACTGCGCGCTGTTGTTTCAGAAAGTGGGCCCCTGGCTTCAACCGCTGACGCTGTCGAGACCACGAACCTTAAGCAGTGGCGCAATCTCCGGATCTTTACCACGGAAATTCCGGTAGAGTTCATCGGCTTCGCGCAAACCGCCAGCCTCATAAACCCAGGTCTTCAGTTTCCCGGCAAGTTCAGGGTCGAAAATATCATCCGCTTCCTTGAATGCCTCAAACCCATCTGCATCAAGAATTTCAGACCATAGATAAGCGTAGTATCCCGCCGAATATCCACCTGCGAATATATGGGCGAAATATTGCGAACGGTAACGAGGTTCGATCTCAGGCAAGATGCCATATTCTTCAAGGACCTGCGCCTCGAAAGCCCGCGCATCGGTAATCGCAGCGGCTTCCTCTGGCGTCAGGCTGTGCCAGGCCAGGTCCAATAGCGAGGCTGCGATAAACTCCGTCGTTTTGAAGCCCTGGTTAAAGGTCGAAGCATTACGCATCTTTCCAATCAACTCGTCAGGGATGACCTCGCCGGTTTCAAAATGCGTCGCATATTCGGCAAGCATCTCTTTTTCACTCGCCCAATGCTCAAGAATCTGCGCCGGGAACTCAGTATAGTCACGCGGTCCATCAACGCCGGAGAAATTCTCATACCGGATCTGTGTCATCAGGCCATGGAGCCCATGCCCGAACTCGTGGAACAGGGTTTCGACTTCGTCAAAACGCATGAGGGTCGGCTCGCCTTCAGGTGGCGGGATCAGGTTCATATTGTTCGTGATAATAGGACGTATACGGTTACCATTGATGTCAGACGTGTTGCGATAGCTGCTCATCCAGGCACCACCACGCTTTGAATCACGGGCGTACATGTCCATCATGAAAACGCCGAGATGATCGCCATTTTCATCTTTCACGTCATAAGACGTCACCACCGGATTCCAAAGTGGTGTCTCAATCGCATCGAAAGTGACACCAAACAGTTTTGTCGCCATATCGAATGCGCCCTGGCGCACCGCATTTAACTCAAAATATGGGGCCAATGCCGCATCATCGAAGGCAAACCGGTTCTGGCGTACGCGTTCAGCATAGTGCCACCAGTCATGGCCTTCAGCGGTGAAGTCACCACCATCGGCATTAATGAGTGCCTGGATATCAGCAAGCTCTTCGCGGGCGCGTGACAGACCCGGCCGCCACACCCGCAGCAGGAATTCAACCGCCGCTTCCGGGGTCTTGGCCATGCGTGTTTCAAGCTGATAGTGCGCGTGAGATTCATAGCCCATCAATTGGGCGCGTTCTGCGCGCAGCTGTGCTATCTTGATCGCTACCGGACCATTATCGTTCTCGCCTTCCGAAGCGCGCAGACGATATCCGTTGAAAAGTTTTTCGCGCAATTCGCGATTGGTCGATTGCGTCATGAACGTTTCATAAGGAGAGCGGTTCAATCCGACGACCCACTTATCCTCACCGTCAACCTTGATCGCCGTTTTGAAGCTCTCGCTTAGCCCGCCAAGATCAGCAGCATCCGTGATTTCCAGCTTGAACCCGGTGGTTGCTTTTAGCAGGTTCTGACCAAAAGCCGTGGTCAGCGAGGAGATTTCTTCATTGATCGCCGCAACGCGATCCTTCTTTTCCTGGCTCAGGTCAGCGCCGCCACGCACAAAACCGCGGTGCGTAAGCTCAAGCAGGCGCGCGTCCTGTTCATCAAGTACCAATGTATCTTTTTGTGCGTAGACTGATTTAACACGCTCGAACAGGGCCGCATTAAACTGGATGGCGTTGGTTTCGCGCGTCAGCATTGGGTAGATCTTGGTTTGAAGGTCCCGCAATGCGTCTGTCGTGTCGGTCCCAGTGATATTGCCGAAGGTGTTAGCGACCTTGCCTAATTGATTGCCAGAAATATCAAGGGCGACAATCGTATTCTCAAACGTTGCCGGTTCGGGATTGTCGACAATGGCCGCAATTTCAGCCCGCAAGTCGAGGATACCTGCTTTCGTCGCGGGCATGTAATGTTCAACGTCGATCTCGGAGAATGGCGGCACGCCAAACGGCGTATCCCACTCGGCCAGGAATGGATTGCCTTCCAGATCTGCCGCGCTCACCGCGATTTCGTCGGTGTTAGTGATTTCATCGTTGCTAACGTCGCCGGTTTCTGCAACGGCACTCTCGTCATCAGGCGCTTTGACACTCACGTCATTGCCACATGCTGTAAGAGCCAACGCCAGGGCAGCCAGTGAAATGGCCGGGCAAAATTTCTTCATTCTCTTCTCCACTTAGAAACTCAACTCCCGCGCGGCGTAATATGCCCGGACGCGGCAGTACGTTAAGTCATAAACTCCGGAAAGCTATAAAAGTTTCAATGCATTGCGCGCATTTCGGCAGCGCGTTATTCCCCCGCGTCACCGAACCAGATCGACATGAGATCATCACATCTCCCACTGGGCAAACCGCCCAAATCTGCGCCCCACGGCGATGGATCCGAAGATCACCGCCTGCTGGCCGCGAGGTTTAGCACCGTCGGGGCAAAAAACAAATGAAAACCCGGCCATTTTGCACAGCAGCTATTTTCGGGAGACTGAAAGGGCCAGCCGATAATGCGCGACTTTAAGGTAAGGCACCGATTGAGTTTCGTTTCAATCGGATCGCTCGATCATCGAGGTCGCAGCCCAGACACCCCGGTCAGTTGACGAAAAATTTCCCAAGGAGAAAGATGAATGATGATGTGTGCCACGCATGCCAGCCAAATGTAATTATTGACACAAGTGCGGTGAGAACCGATCAGATGACAGAAGAACTTATCCCCCGATTGCCCTGACATTGAGGATAGCACTTTGAGATTCTCCCGATTATCTTACGGGTGAATTTCATGGGGAACCGAACGGCATGCGGCGCGTAACACTCGTCTTTTTCATTGGTTTCCTCGTCTTAACGACATGGCCTGGATTTACGCTGCTTAACCGGCCGACGCCATTTATCCTGGGCTTGCCGTTCAACCTGTTTGCGCTGGTTGTTTTAATAATAGCCGGCATGGGCGTTTTGTTCGCGCTTTATCTCAGTGAAAGAGACCGGTAGGGGGCAAATGGAACGCTGGCAAATCATCTCCGCGGTCATCGGCCTTTATCTGGGCCTAACTCTCGCAATCGGCCTTATTTCCGGGCGCGGCGCATCAAAAAGCGTCGCAGGCTATGTTGCAGGCGACCGGGATTTTGGCCTGCTGGTCATGTATTTTGTACTCGGCGCATCCGTGTTTTCCGCCTTCGCTTTCCTTGGGGGGCCAGGCTGGGCCTATTCTCGCGGCGCGGCAGCTTATTATATCCTGTCCTATGGCGTGCTCGGCATGGCCCCCTATTTCTTCATCGGTCCGAAGGCGGCGGCGCTTGGTCGAACCTTCGGATATGTTACCCAGGCGCAGTTGATATGCGGGCGATTTCCGTCACGGGTTCTGTCGTTAATTATCGCGCTCATGACGTTGATCGCCTTCGTGCCTTATATCACCCTGCAAATGCGCGGTGCTGGCATCGTGATTGAGGCGGTGACAGATGGGCATGTCCCCTTATGGTTCGGGGCAGGGCTCGCCTATGGCATCGTGATTTTATATGTCCTTTTAAGCGGTGCCAAAGCAGTTGGCTGGACTAATACCTTCCAGGGTATCTTTATGCTGATTATTGCCTGGTCACTGGGTATTTATTTGCCGGTTACCCTTTATGGCGGCGTCGGCGAAATGTTCTCGCAAATCCTGACTGAACGCCCGGAACTTCTATCAGCACCTGGACTTGCGTCTAACGGCACACCATGGAGCTGGGGCGCATATTCTAGCGCCATTATTGTCTCTGCCGTTGGTTTAATGATGTGGCCGCACTTATTTATGAAAGCATTTACGGCGCGATCAGACAAAACCCTCAAACGTACGGTTTTCCTGTTCCCGACCTTTCAGATTTTTTTGATCCCGGTTTTTCTAATCGGTTTTGCCGGCGTTCTTTATCCTGCAAAACCGCCGTCGGCTGACTTCATCCTGCCTTTCATGATCCTCAATGCGGATTTGCCGGCACTTGTCGTCGGCCTGTTCTGTGCGGGTGCCTTGTCCGCGTCCATGTCAACAGGCGACGCACTGCTCCATGCTGCCGGATCAGTGATTGTCGAAGATGCTATTGGACCGTTCAGGAGACTGAGCGACACCGCGCAGCGCCGTTTAATTCAGTGCTTTGTCATTCTGGTTGGCACGATCGCATATTGCTTTGCGATATCGGGTGGCACATCTTTAGTCGTCCTTTTATTGACTGCCTACGGACTTATATGCCAGCTGGCCCCACCCATCATAGCTGCTTTGTATTGGCGCCGCGCAACAACGACCGGCGTCATTGCGGGCTTCGGCGCTGGCTCGGCAACGGCACTGTTCTTTTTCCTGAGTGGGCATTTTGGCCAGAACCTGCGCCCGTTTGACCTCCATGAAGGATTACTCGGCCTTCTGGTCCACGTGCCAGTGCTTATTGTTGTGAGCTTGATGACGCACCCGCAAGACAGAGCCCACTCAGAGCGTTTTGTTACGGCAAAAGCCTGAGCGACAAGCACGCACTTGCCTAGAAAAAACCAATTTCCCCAAAGGACAAAAAACCGGCGAAACGCGTTGACCCGCGCCCGTTACGCTCTATTGAGAGCGCCATGACAAATTATCTCCATAAAGGTGACTTGCCGGCAGGTCTGGACCTCGGCCCGGAGGTCGCCATTGATAGCGAAACAATGGGCCTCCTGCCCCATAGGGATAAGCTCTGTGTTGTCCAGTTGTCCGCCGGTGACGGCGATGCGCATCTGGTTCAACTCAACAGGGATACCTATGACGCGCCGCACCTCAAGGCGCTTCTCCAGGACGAAAACATTCTCAAGATTTTCCATTTTGCCCGGTTTGACATCGCCGCCTTCATGCAATGGCTCGGCGTTGCGACTGCGCCGGTCTACTGCACCAAGATCGCTTCGAAGCTGACCCGGACCTATACCGACCGGCATGGGCTGAAGGATCTGACCCGGGAGCTTTTGGGCGTGGACATGTCCAAGCAACAACAATCTTCCGATTGGGGCGCTGAAACCCTGAGCGATGCTCAAATTGCCTATGCTGCCTCTGACGTTCTTCACCTACACGCGCTAAAAGCGAAAATGAACGAGATGCTTGCCCGCGAGGGGCGCACAGATGTTGCAGCGTCATGCTTCGCGTTCTTGCCCACCCGGTCGGCGCTGGACGTTATGGGATGGGCGGAAACTGATATTTTTGCGCATTCCTGAACGAAGAGCGCCACCCAAGCGGTGGAAAAAACGCCATTTACTGCTTAAATAAGTCTGGCTGGCTGATGCCAGACAGTACGCAGGGTCCGCTGCATCGGCTAAAAGCGGTGTTTTAAAAGGTGACAAAAGGCATGGAACGGTCTGGCGATCCTCATGGGACCGACCGCAATAGCGCCGGGCAAGGCAGTGGCCAATCCGCTGGTCCCCGCCTCGATAATCTGCCGTCCCAGCCGCGGCTGACCACGCGCCAGGCCGCAGCACATTCTGTTTTCATACGCCGGTTGCGTATCGCCCTCCCCGTATTAGGTGCGGTGTTGGTCGTTATTTTCCTGGCGAACGCCGGACAAGACAAGGACGACGATTTTTTCCTGAACGATTTTGCTGATGTAGACACCAGGTCAGAAGAATTCATCATGTCGGACCCGCACTTTTCAGGCGTCGATGTGGATGGTGTCCCCTTTGACATCACGGCAGACGCAGCCAT
>SHAI01000070.1 GCA_004213235.1 Parvularculaceae bacterium | reverse complement strand
CGGCGTTGAATTTATCAGCTAAGGTCGATTACAACGCCAGGCGTTGGCAATAGAAGGACGACACCAACAAATGACGATGGATCGCGAAGCCGTGCTGGAATACCTTGATGCGGAGTATTCGATTATCCGCCCGGGCGATTTTGTGCGGTGTGCAGTGACCGGCGCAAAGATCCCTTTGCAGGCGTTGAGATATTGGAACCTGGATCGACAGGAAGCCTATGCGGACGCCGCCGCGGCGATGATCGGATTTGGCTATCCGCCGAAATGATCAATCGCGCCTGTTGTCATTCAGATCTTAAACCTGCGCGCAGATAGTGTTGGCACCGGCGTTTCACGGGAGCGGTCAAATGATCAGATTGATAACAGCATGGGTCCTTATCGGCGCACTGTCCGGGTGTGCCAGTAGCGAGGTTCAATCCGCAGGTGCGCTTGTGACGGCAGATGGCGTAACACGCTCTTCACCCAGCGGGATTTCCTCATCCAGCTTCCTTGCCGTGGATCGCGCCGGCGGCCAATTGGCGGGGCCCGCGGGCATGGGGGGCGGCGACTTCGAACCGGTTGAAAATGTCAGTCTCTTGAAAAAAGCGGCCTTCGCTGAGGTCATGCTTGATGTTCAAGAGCGCCAGCGTGTGTTTCACGATGCGAGCGATCAAGTGGAATTGAACGGCAATTTCTCCCAAGGTGGTCTTGTCGTTGGCAGGACCGTGCCCGGTGCTGATGTGCGGCTGGACGGTGCGCCGGTCATGGTTGGTGATGCCGGCGAATTTGTTATTGGCTTTGGGCGCGATAGTGCTGAAACGGCTCTTCTTGTCGTAAATCTGCCAGACGGGCACGTGGTGCGGCGAAGCCTCGAAATCGCGGGCCGTGAGTTCAGAGTTGAACGCATTGACAATCTGGCACAGTCGAAAGTGTCTGGCTTTTCCAAGGCGCAACTCGATCACATCGCCGTTGACCGCGAAAAGAAGAAAACCGCCAGGACGATAACCCAGGCTGGTGCCGATTGGCGTGAAGGTTTCGATTGGCCGTTGAGGGGACGCATCAGTGGCGTTTTCGGGTCGCAGCGAATACTGAATGGCGAGCCGAAACGGCCTCATTCTGGTCTCGATATAGCCGCGCCCCGGGGCACACCGATTCGCGCGCCGGCCCCTGGCATTGTCCGTTTGGCCGAAACCGGGATGTATTTCGAAGGCGGACTGGTCCTGTTGGACCATGGTCACTGGCTGGAAAGTGCGTTTTTGCACATGTCACAGATCGACGTGACACCCGGCCAGCGGGTCGAGAAGGGTGATATTATTGGCAAGGTCGGCGCGACCGGGCGTGCTACAGGCCCGCATCTCCACTGGAGTGTGAAGTGGACCGGCGAGCTTCTGGATCCATTTTTGCTGCTGCCGGAAGAAACAGCGCCTCAATCTGCGAATTAACCCCGTTTTTTTATTGACAATCATTATTAGTTACATATCTTATTGCGTATCAATCGCAGTTGGCCGGTGCCGCTTCTAATTTTGGTGCCGTAAGTATGGTGGTCGGGACACGTGTATATCTGTATCTGTAATGCGTTGAAGGACAGACAGCTCGCTGAAGCAGCTAATGACTGCAACAGCGTGGCAGACGTGTTCAAAAAATGCGGCACCCGTCCCCAATGCGGCAAATGCCTCAATGATGTTGCAGATCTGATTGATAATGCGCGCGCGGCACAAGGCGAGATGGTTCTCGCTGCGGAATAAGATATTCCCAATTCAGGACGCTTCTGCGTCACCTTTTGCAAACGCTTTGCATACCTATTATTAAGTGAAGTGCTTTTGCGCAATTATTTGCGCAACTGATAAGCGCTTGCAGACATTATCCTTGTACTGAACCGCAAAAACCCTACTCTCCGGACAAACACCTGAACAACGGAGACGGATATGAAGGGCGATGCAAAGGTCATCGACTATTTAAACAAGGCACTCAAGCTGGAATTGACCACGGTCAATCAGTATTTTCTGCATGCGCGCATGCTGAAGGATTGGGGATTTGCGCGCCTTGCCAAGGTTGAATACGACGAATCTATCGACGAAATGAAGCATGCGGATGAACTGATTGAGCGCATTCTGTTTCTGGAAGGTCTGCCAAATGTCCAGGACCTCGATAAGGTTTATATCGGCGAGAACGTTAAAGAGATACTGGAAGCGGACCTGAAAGCAGAACAACGCGCGCATCCGCTTTATATCGAGGCGATCGCCTATTTCGAAGAGGTCAAGGACTATGTTAGCCGCGAGCTATTGGTTCGGATCTTGGAGTCCGAAGAAGAACATATCGATCACCTCGAAACGGAATTAGGGCTGATCGATAAAATTGGCGAAGCGAACTACATGCAGGTTCAGATCAAAGATGACAATGCATAAGCGCTGGTTTTCGGCTTGACCTGAATAGGCCGGTACGCATTTGGCACAATCTTTATGTCCGCGTTTGCCAGCCTGCAGACCTTTTGTCGCTCATGCTTTTCAGGTCTGTTTGCGGCGGTGTGCCGCGACGCTTTCAGCGACGTCCTGTTTTGGCCAGCGTCGATGAAACCATAGCCATTGCCCGGGATTGGCCTCTATTTCCCGGCCAATGGCTTCATTGATTTTTATTGTCAGTGTCTGGACATCTTTGCCTGTGTGGCCTGATGGTGTGAACTCAATAGGCTCGCGCATGTAAACGTCAAACCTGGCACCTTTGCGCCGGACAATGCTCGACGGGATCACCGGCACACCGAAGCGAATGGCAAGGCGCGCCGCGGCACTTGGCGTCATGGCAGGTTTGCCAAGCAGCGGAATGGAAACGCCAGAATTTAGTTTTTGGTCTGCGAGCATCGCCACGCATCGGCCTGCCTTCAATTGGTCCATCGCGTCGCGCGCACCATCATATCCTTTAGGTATCATGCGTCGTGACATTATATCACCGCGCAGTTTGATGATAAGTTCATCAACAAGCGGATTGTTCACTGGACGATAAATGACGGCATAGTCGATCCCCTCGGCATGTAGCACGAGCGGCATCACCTCCCAATTCGCGAAGTGTCCGGATATCAGCACAGATGGGTCACCCTGCAGGCGTCGTATTTCTGCTGCGTTCGATACATGAACGGTGACACGGCTTTCCTCTGCCAACGGATTGAATTTGGAAAGGTGCGGGTATTCTGCAGCGGTGCGGCCTAGATTTTCCCAGACGTCGCGCACAGTGGCTTTGATTTTTTCCTCACTCCAGTCAGGAAAAACGTGGCGCATATTGTCTTCGGCGCGCTTTGAGACGGGGCGGATCAGCGGGCCGACAAAACGCGTGAAGCCGCCCGCAAGGGCAGATGCGCGCTCCACGCCCAGAACTTTAAAAAGAGCGAAGGCGGTTCGGGTAAGGGCATATTCGACCCAGTGGCCCGGTGTGACTTTTCGGTTCGACCGCCTTTGGGGTAGGGCGACATTTGATTGATCTAATCCATCACGGCCAGGTGCAGCTTGACCGCGTGCCGGTGCTGTTTTCGCGATTAGCGGGGCGTGGTGATCTTGAATTTTGTCGCTCTTATCCCGTCGCCAGTTTTTGCCACTTGCGTCAAGGCGCGCAGTTATGATGTCGCGCATCTTATCGCTTTCACTAAAGGTGATCCGGATGGGGAGCGTCTTCACGTTAGCTCTGGACTCAATTGGCAGGCGCACGAAATCCTTTTCGGTTGTGATAAGCTGCGCATTATGGCGTATCGCCAATGCATGTAGGTCCTCAAGTTCGCGCACTGTGTAAGCATGATGGTCGGGGAACGCGACGCGTGCGGCAATATCTCCACCGGCCTCTAAAAGCGAATGAAAGAACTTTTCCGGCCTGCCAATGCCGCAAAAAGCGACGAGTGGCCGAGATTTGGCCATTTCAGCGCCGATGGCGACGTTTGCTGAAATGCGGCTTATTCCCGGCCCAATGATATCTTCAAGTGAGCTGTGACCGATCTGGCAAATTGCGTCCGCACGCTGTGCGGCAGCGATCAATTTTTCGCGATAGGGGCCTGCGGGGAAGATCGGCCCTTCCGGTGCTGTATCGCGATCGTCAACAAGAAGAAGCGAGACATCTTTTTTGATTGTCGGGTTTTGGTAGCCGTCATCCATGATGATAACGCTTGCACCATTTTTTTCCGCTTCCTGTGCTCCAGCGACACGGCGGCGCGCGATATATGTGGGCGCAGCACCCGCAAGCAGCAATGGTTCATCACCCACATCAATGGCAGCGTGCGTATCCGATACCAAAATTGGGCCAGCTTCGCGTCCACCATGGCCGCGGCTTAAGAAATAAATCGGCCCGGCAATTGGTGCTAATAAAGCGTGTACTGCCAGGGCTGTTGGTGTTTTTCCAACGCCGCCAAGGGTTGCGTTGCCGATGCAGATTATTGCCGCATCACTGCAATAGGGGGAAGTCATCCGCCATCTGAGAGATTGTGCCTGCTCATATGCCCAGCTGACTGGCGCAAGCGCGCCTCGCACTGCGCCTGCGGTCATGCTGTCTTCGCGCCAGAACCAGGGTTCGTGCATCATGGTGCGCTCTTTTTCAGTTTTGGCAGGTTGTTGCTCAGACGTTCAACGATGATTTCGGAGACCGTCGCCAGGACTTTTTCTGCGCTTGCTTCTGCAGATATCCGCGCCGCCTCAGCCATGGTAAGGCGGGTTTTTTCGTCGCCGAGCAAACGTCTAATCGCAGTTGCAAGGTCGCGTTCATTTCGCACCAATGCGGCCCCGCCGCCGCTGCGCATTTCGGTATAGGTTTCATCAAAATTAAAGGTATGCGGACCGTGCAAGATCGCACACCCGAGCCGCGCCGGTTCCAGCGGGTTGTGGCCGCCCTTGGTGGTGAGGCTTCCGCCCACCAGAGCGACGGACGACAGGCGATAGAAAAGGCCCAGCTCACCTAATGTATCCGCCAGGTATATATCCGTTGTAGCCTCTATTTTCGCGCTATCAGAGCGCCGTTGGGCTTGAAGTCCCGATGCCCTCACAAGTGCATTGATTTCCCTGCCGCGCTCCGGGTGCCGGGGGGCGAGTAAGGTCAAAAGGTTGGGGAATTCGGCGAGAAGCAGTTTATGCGTCTGGAGGATTATTTCCTCTTCACCCGGATGCGTGCTCGCGGCGAGCCACACAGGGCGTCCCTTGATTGCCAGCGTCATTTCAGCAAGCTGGTGCGGATCGCAAGGCAACGGTTCGGCGGCGTTCTTCAGGTTACCAAAAGATTTCGTCTCCACGCCGGAAAGAGCACTAATCCGGCCGGCATTCTTCTTGTCCTGCGCAATCAGGACATCAAAATGTGACAGCAAATATCGGATAGATTGGCGGCGTTTATGCCACGCTTCATAGGACTTTGGCGATACCCGGCCATTGACCAGTGCCATAAAGGGCGCACGGGTCCGCGCTTCCAGCAACAGATTCGGCCAGAATTCAGATTCAACGAAAATGGCTGCATCTGGGTGCCAATGGTCCAGAAACTGCTGGACATAGGCCGGGTGGTCGAGCGGGATGAATTGATGGATTGCCCCTTTGGGTAGTCGTTCTGCCATCAACCGCGCAGATGTGATCGTGCCGGTGGTGACGAGAAAGGAGAGGTCCGGGCGCAACTCCAGCAAACGTGAAACCAGCGGCAGGACGGAAAGCGATTCACCGACGCTGGCACCATGTATCCAGACCATTGCGCCGTCAGGGCGCGCCCGTCCGGCAATGCCCATCCGCTCGTTGATGCGGGCAGGGTCTTCCTTGCCGCGTTTCAAACGTCGGTGCAGTGCAAGCTTTGCAATCGGTGCAGATGCCCTGGTTATTGCCCGATATGCGCGCAGCCCCAATGTCTCACCGGTTTGGGTCTGACCGGTTTGGGTCTCTCCAGTTTGGGGAGCTTGCAGGGCGCGCGAATCCTCTCTCAAGGTCATGAAGCATGCACCTTGGATTGCGCTGCTGGGGGCAGCACAGCAGTAAAACGGCCAGTCTGCCGATCTGCTTCGTCCGTCACCGCGTCAAGGGCGGCCTCTAGTTTACGGCGCATGCCAATAGGATCCGCGTCGAGCTCCGCCTGGGTGACCCGCACCGGTGGGCCCGCGATAACGCGAATTTTGGAAAATGGCAGGGCGAGGAGAAACCTGTCCCAACTGTTCAGCTGGCGCGCGTTCGATGCGGAATATGCGATTGGAAGAATTGGTCGACCGGTCATCGCGGCGAGTTTCAAAATACCGGATTGGGTACGACGAGCGGGACCACGAGGTCCATCAGGCGTAATCCCAACGACATGGCCCGCTTCGATCGCGCCGATCATCTGCGTCACAGCCGGTGCCCCGCCTTTATCTTTGAAAGCCTTTCGCTGATTTGCTGCTGACCCGCGGACAAAATCGACGTCGAATCCCTTCACAGCATTTGTGATTAACTCGCCATCTCGATGGGTTGAGATCAGCATGACGAATTTGCGATTAATCTCCCGGCGCAACACTGGTGCCATCAAAATCCGGGCGTGCCAGAATGCAACGATAAAGCCTTCATCGCTTTCTTTTTCCAATGCGCGGCAATGCTCAAGGCCATCAATGCGCCATGATGACGTCATTTGGACAAGGCGGATATATTTTTCGATCAAACCACTTGCGAGGCTGGCCGCTGCACCGCTTTTGAAAAGTCGTTTTAGAATACCGATAGCCTCTCGCGTAAATCGTTTTAGCCAGAATGCGCGTTGTTCTTGAATGTCGACGACCGTGCGTACACATGTTTTACATGAACAATATTCGCTGGTTCGTCTACATCGGCACATGCGTAAAGTGGTGATAAATTTTGGTGAATTTCGCGTCACCGTAAGAGGGTCGTTTTGACTATACAAAAACCAGCATCTACGGCGTCGCATCAGCTCGCCGCCAGGTTGTGGACGAGCTATCTCAGCCGCTATTGGCCAAAACTGGCCATATCGCTTGTTGCTATGGCCACTTATGCCGCTTCTGCGAGCGCTATTCCCGCCGGCGTGGAACTAATCAATGCGGCGTTTACCGGGGACGCCAATGGCCCAGCCTCCCGCTTTGCACGTTTTGATC
Source organism: Parvularculaceae bacterium (assembly GCA_004213235.1). Taxonomy (GTDB): domain Bacteria; phylum Pseudomonadota; class Alphaproteobacteria; order Caulobacterales; family Parvularculaceae; genus MED-G105. The sequence continues at coordinate 3,487 of SHAI01000070.1, read as the reverse complement.
CGGCGCGGGTCGCCTTATGGGGGCCTATTTTAATTATTGTCTTGGGCGCGGCGAATGCCGGTTCGCAGTATATTCAGTCGCGTCTGTCTGCCTCAGCTGCACTGGGTGCGCTCCGCGACATTCAAAATGACGTTTTTGCCAAACTCACATCAATTGATGATGGCCAATTGCGCGCAATAGGGTCCGGTCAGGCGACCGCACGGTTAACCAATGACACGGGCGTGCTGCGCGAGACATTGACCCGCGCTTCCAATGCCGCACGGGACCTTTTGACCTTGATTGGTCTCCTTGGCGTGATGTTTTGGTATGACTGGGCGCTCTTCCTCGTGGTTTTCGTGGTCTATCCCGTGCTTGGCTGGCCGGTTGCCCGGATCGGGAAATTTTTGCGCCAGCGGTCAAAACAAGCCCAGGATCAAGCTGGCGAAATCGCCAGTCTTGCTGTTGAGGCTGTGTCGGGCGGGCGATTGATCCGTGCTTATGGGTTGGAAGAACGAGTGGGTGCGCGTGCAGGCGGGGCTTTCGACCGAAGGCTGGATGTTCTGCGACGCATGGCGCATCTGCGCGCCTTGAATGAACCTTTCATATTTTTTGTCGGTTCAGTCGCCCTCTCATTGATCATTACTGTTGTTGCCATACGGATTAATGCCGGGGCATTGAATGTATCAGAATTGATATCGTTCATTATCGCCCTCTTGCTTTTGTCGCAGCCTGCGCGCGGGCTTTCCACGCTCAACGCTGTTGCGCAAGAAGGTTTCGGCGCATTTGAGAGATTGCTGTGCGTAATTGATCTGGAACCGACGATCAAAAGTGCGCCTGGCGCGCCGGTGTTGAAGCCAGAAAATGGGTCCATTCAATTTGACAATGTGACGTTTGCCTATAGCGGCAAGACTGAAGATGGCGAAACGGCGGCGTTGCGTGATTTTACGTTGAATGTCGCGGGCGGAGAAACGGTTGCTTTAGTTGGGGAGTCCGGCGCGGGAAAATCTACCGTGTTCAACCTTCTATTACGGCTTTTTGATCCTGATACGGGCCAAATTCTCGTCGATGGGCAAGAGGCAAGGGCGGTCTCGCTTGCGTCATGGCGTCGTCAATTTGCCGTTGTCAGCCAGGAAACTGTTCTGTTTGATGACAGCGTAGCAGAGAACATCCGGTTTGGCCGGCTAGATGCGAGCGATGCCGATATACAGGCCGCAGCGCGTCAAGCGGCGGCGGATGAGTTCATTCGCGCTTTACCGGATGGTTATGACACGCGCATCGGAGAAGCAGGAATGAGCCTTTCGGGAGGACAGCGCCAGCGCCTTGCAATCGCGAGAGCATTTCTCCGTGATGCGCCTATTTTATTGATGGACGAAGCAACGGCGGCCCTCGATGCGGAAACTGAACGTCAGGTACAGGATGCTTTGGCGAGTCTCACCAAAGGGCGTACGACGTTGATCATTGCCCACCGACTTGCAACCGTTACAGGTGCGGACCGGATTTGTCTGATGTCGGATGGTCGTTTAATCGATCAAGGTCGACACGATGACCTTGTGGCACGGAATGTTGGTTATGAACGTCTGGCGCGGCTTCAATTCGGCAGTGATCCTAATCTACTCACGACGTAAGATCACATCACTGAGCGCTGTACCCCACCAGCTTGCGCGAAATCGCGCTTTAGTCTCAAGGTGATCATACGATGTGTCGACCCAATGGAAAAATGCGTCCAAGTCATCATCGCTGGCATCAATATTTTGGGCATAATCAAGATACTCATTGAATGCCGCGTCAATAACACCCGTTTTTCCAGCTTTGATGTGGCCATAGCGCCAGGAAAGTTGGTCCATTGCCTGTTTTAATGGCACGCGATCCTCGAAAAAGCGGAATAACGTTGCCATCATGCCGGCCCGGTCAGCGCCGGATTTGCAATGAATGAGGGCTGGGTACTGTATCGACTGGAACAGCTCGCGCGCATTGTGGAGGATTTCGGGCGACGGCGCTTCGCGGGAAAACACACGGAAATTCACCAAATTAAGGCCCAGTTTTTGGCATGCTTCAGTTTCAAGGAACAAATAGCCTGTGGGTTTGGCGCCGCGGAGATTTATAATCGTCCGTATGCCATGTTCTTTGAGGCGGGCGAGGTTTTGCGGGCCGGGCTGTGCGGCGCGATAGAGGCGTCCGGGGGAGACTGTGTGGAAATTTGCATAGGCCGCACGAAGGAAGCCATGATCGTATAAAACAAGCTCTCGCCAGGCGCGTCGTCGCCCAGCAGGTGAGTGATAGTCGTCAAAACGCGCCGCAGTTTCCATCAGTACAAGTAAGCCACATTAAAACTTTCCGTCACCATCGGGATCCAGCAGGCGATGCAGGTGCACGATGAAATAGCGCATCCGCGCATTATCAACCGTGGCTTGCGCTTTGGCGCGCCAAACCGTTTCCGCCTCGGCGTAGTTTGGGTAGACACCAACAAGGTCCAGCCCGCTTAGGTCCTTGAAGTTGACATCTTCAAGGTTTTCCAACTCGCCGCCAAAGACAAGATGCAGCAGTTGTTTGGTCATGATGCCCTCATTTTAAAAATAGGTCGTAGACAGTGCAGTATGTGATTGATTTCCAGCTTAGATAGGCTTGCGAGCGGTAGATTGGCAACAAGGTTTTATCTGGCCTGGCACACATAGATGGTATCTATCCGGTCCAGAAGCGAGGAAGCAAGCTAGTCGCCGGCAACCGTCATTTCACCGAGAAGTATTGTTGGCGCATTCGACGCGCCGCGGAATTCAAGATCATTTGCAGGGGTAAGATTGGCAAACATTTCAAGCAGGTTTCCGGCAATGGTAATTTCGCTCACCGGGTAAGCGGGCGCGCCGTCTTCCAGCCAAAAGCCTGAACAGCCGACCGAATAGTCGCCAGTGTTTGCATTGACCTGCGGTCCGAACATGTCCGTGACGAGAAGACCGGTGCCTACAGATTTCATCAACTCATCCGGCGTTTGCAAGCCTGGTTCGAGAAACATGTTGGTTGAAGACGCGCCGGGCGCGCCGCCGACGCCGCGTGTGGCGCGTCCATTGGAGCGTAGACCGAGCTGGCGCCCGTGTGCGGCGTTCAAGATCCAACTGGTCAACACGCCATTGTCGATGAGCTTCAATTTCTCAGCCGCAACGCCTTCACCATCGAATGGGCGCGAACCGTGGCCACGTTTGATGAATGGGTCGTCAATGATGTTGATGTTCTCGGCAAAGATCTGTTCGCCCATTTTATCTTTCAGAAAGCTGACACCGCGCGCAATCGCGGCCCCATTAATTGCTCCGGCAAGATGGCCAATAATTGAGCGCGAAAGATGATTGTCGAATAAGACCGGTGCTTTCTGGCTTTTGATTTTTCGTGGCGACAAGCGCGCGACGGCGCGGCGACCGGCCTCGAGGCCAATTTTTGCCGGGGCGCGCAAATCCCCGCGGTGGGTTTTTGAATCGAAATCATAGTCGCGCTCCATGCCATTTGCGTCCTCGGCAAGAAC
>SHAI01000007.1 GCA_004213235.1 Parvularculaceae bacterium | reverse complement strand
GTCAGACAGCACGAACCATCGCGCCGCGTCGGCACCATATTGATCAACAATGTCTTCAGGCGAAACAACATTGCGTTTCGATTTGGACATCTTTTCAACGGGCCCGACAATGACTGGCACCCCGGTTGATGCGTGCACGAATGACCCATCTTTGCGCACCACCTCGTCCGGTTGCAGCCAGCGATCTTTCAGCGGTTTGCTGTCATCGGCATCGAGGTATGTTTCGTGAACGACCATGCCCTGATTGAAGACATTCGCAAACGGCTCTTTCATGGCGAGATAGCCGGTATCGTTCATGGCGCGGGTGAAAAACCGCGCATAGAGCAGATGCAAGATGGCGTGTTCGATCCCGCCGATATATTGGTCCACGGGCAACCAATAATTAGCTTCCTCTGGGTCAACCGGGCGATCCTCCGGCTGCGTTGCAAAGCGTGCGAAATACCAGCTTGAGTCAATGAAAGTATCGAACGTATCCGTCTCCCGGCGCGCCGGTTTTCCGCATTTGGGGCAGGGGACGTTTTTCCAGTCTTCGGCGCGGTCTAGCGGATTGCCCGGGACCTGAAACGCCTCAGCGTCTACTTCTGGCAACTCCACGGGTAATTGTTCGTCTGGCACCGGCACAACGCCGCAGGTCTCGCAATGGATAGCTGGGATCGGGCAACCCCAATAGCGTTGCCGGGAAACGCCCCAATCGCGCAAGCGCCAGTTCGTCATGGCCTCGCCCTTGCCCATTTCCGAGACCCGGTCGATGGCCAATTTAATACCGTCTTCAACGGATAAACCGGTGAGGAATTCGGAGTTAAATATTTTACCCGGTCCGATATAGGGCTCTTCAGCAACGGAAAATGTTGTTTCGTCCGTATCCGGCGGGAGAACGACGGGAATAATGTCGAGCCCATATTTTCGGGCAAAATCATGGTCACGTTGATCATGGCCAGGACACCCGAAAATCGCGCCCGTGCCATAGCCCATGAGAATAAAATTCGCGACAAAAACCGGAAGCGTTTTGTCCGCGATGAACGGGTGCGCGACCCTTAAAGGGAGGGCAAAGCCCTTCTTTTCGGCCTTTTCTATTGCTTCCTCGGATGTTCCGATTTTTTGGCACTCGGCAATGAAGTCGCGCAGTTCTGGCGAGGTTTGCGCCAGTTCCTGGGTGAGGGGATGATCTGGTGCCAGCGCCACAAAGGATGCACCAAAGAGCGTATCCGGACGGGTGGTGTAGATATCAATTCCATTGTCACCAGAGGGCGGCTTGGCACCAGCGAAATCAAAGGTCATCTTCAACCCTTGTGATTTGCCGATCCAGTTGTGTTGCATAAGGCGGACATTATCCGGCCAGCCGTCCAGGCGACCATCGTCGAGTGCCGCTAAAAGATCCTCCGCCTTATCGGTAATCTTCAGGAACCATTGCGATAGCTTCCTGCGCTCTACGGTTGCGCCAGAGCGCCAGCCCTTGCCATCAACGACTTGCTCATTGGCCAACACGGTCATGTCGACGGGGTCCCAATTGACGTCGCTTTCGCGTCGTTCGACCAGGCCCGCTGCCCAAAAGTCCAGAAACAGCTTCTGCTGATGGCGGTAATACGCCACATCGCAGGTGGCAAACTCCCGACTCCAGTCGAGCGAAAGCCCCATCTGTTTCAGCTTGCTGCGCATATCCGCGATGTTTTTATAGGTCCACTCGCCCGGGTGTCGGCCGGTTTGCATCGCGGCGTTTTCCGCTGGCATGCCAAATGCGTCCCACCCCATCGGGTGAAGAACGTTAAAGCCCTTTGCCCGTTTGAACCGGGCAATCACATCGCCCATCGCATAATTGCGGATATGTCCGGTATGGATGCGCCCGGACGGATAGGGGAACATCTCTAGAATATAATATTTTGGCCTGTCGCGATCTGTTCTCGTTTCGAACGCATTGGCGGCTTCCCAGCGTTGGTGCCATTTGGGTTCGGTTTCTTTCGGATTGTAGCGCGCCATGGGTCGGCCTTTTTGCATGAACGGTGTCCCGGTTACGCCTACACGCGTCGGCAGAGGTCAATCAAGCATGGCGCGGAATTTCCGCCGTGAAGCGAAGCGCGTTGCCTCCGGGGCTTGGGCGCTTGGATGATGCAATGGCGCGCGATCTGCCAGGGTCAGCTGCGCTCGCGGACAATAAGCAATTCCAGTTTTTTCATTTCCCGCAGGTTCGCAATGTGGTTCATCCGTAGCCAGAACCAGATTTTGGTGAGGCCAACCCCGATAGACGCCCATAAAAACAGGGCTAACCAAACAAATTGTTCCGTTTGAGTTTCAGCATTGGCGAGTTTCAACAGCGCGAAAATTGAAAATATAAAAATCGCAAAACTCAGGACGAACGCAAACGCGGTCCAGAATTTCATTGTGCCGGAAAAGGCTGACCCAAACTGTGCGAACAGGCTGGGTTCGTCATCAAGGGATTGCAAAAACGCTTCATCGTCAGCGGACATCGCTTCACGAAGGCGCGCGTCAAATTTCTGGGTCATGTGAGGTCTCCTTCCAACATTGTTTTCAGTTTCTGACGGGCATGGAACAGGCGCGACTTAACGGTCCCGATGGGCGCGCCAGTGACCGCGGATATTTCCTGCAGGGATAGGTCTTCGCCGAAAAACAGTGTCGCTGCAGTGCGTTGATCGGTCGACAGGGAGGCAAAGGCAGCGTTTATCGCCGTTCGAGAAAAGGCACTGCCACGATCGGCTGCTGGTGCGGCAGCAACGTTTTCCAGCTCGTCCGCACCCTCTGCGGACCTTCCCTGCTGGACGGATTTGGTTGCGATATGTTCGGCGCACCGCCGGTGCAATATGCGAAAAGCAAAGGCGGGAAACCGGGACGGATCACGCAAGGACGGCAGCCCTTTCGCCAGGCCAATCCACGTGTCTTGAACAATGTCCTCAGCAGCGTTCTTGTCCGCCAAGCGCCGCGCTGTTCGCAACAAACGCGGCCGCCAGCGAACCGCGAGGCGTTCTGCGGCCGTGCGATCGCCTGCCTGGGCGCGCAGCACAAGATATTCGTCAAATACGCGTCCAGGAGATTGGGTCATCGGTGGCAGAAAATTGTCCTTTCACGGGGATAGTCTTTGCTAACCCGGTAAAAGTTCAATCGGTCGTGCACTTTTTTGCCGATGGACGAGTGCCTGCTGGTGTTAGTCTTCACCGAGCTGGTTCAGGCGCAGCTGGCGCGCGCGGGTCAGGATCGCATTTTCGATTTCCCGTCCCGTCGCTGGGTTGACGGTGGAGTCGATCCAGCGGCCTTCAGGGTTTTGCAACTGGCGAAACACCGATATGCGCAAGGCATCGGCGCGCAGGGCACTGTCCAGAATGTAAACTGACAGTTTGAACCGTTCCTGCGGGCTCTGCGGATCGGCATACCAATCGGTGATAATGAGCCCAGCGATTGGATCGGCAGAAAAAACCGGCAAGAAATCGAGTGTTTCCAGCGATGCGGCCCACAAATACCTGTTTACGGTTGTGGCCGTGGTGCTTCCGCCGAGCGAATAGGAACCAAGCGCAACATTACGATTGTCTTTCCCGTCGCTAGAGCACGAGGCCAGCGCCATTACGCTTAGCAAAAGGAATAGTGCATTGTTTTTGTTTGATTTATTCATTTCACAACCAAGTCTGTGGGGGCATAGTTGATTTCAACTGTCGTGGTTTTCCTACCACAAACCGCAGATTAGACAACCGCCAGGCCCGGCACTTCTTGACCGGCGCGACTTCATACCTTTTATACAATCTAATCGTGCGTTCCGGCTCGGTCCAAGAAACTTAGGAATGCGCGGTAAACGTTTGGTTTCGGTTAATATTTGGTAAACGCATACAAGGTGTGCCATACTTCAACCGAAACCAGAGGCGACGGCGTGAACCAGGTGTTTTCATCAGCTGGCTAGCTTTGTCGTTTAGCGTTTTCTGAGACTGGCGGTGCCATTTGGGCTTCGCCCTGTTTTAATGCCGGATGCGTGAGTTCGGCCAAGATCGGTGATGAATGGCCCTGCGGGAGCTGATATGCTGCGACGTCAGGCTTGGCCAATTAGCCAAGCTTTTGGCGCGTGGGAAATTTCCTAGCTTGCTGAGTGGAATTGCCGGTGGTTTTGCGTTCGTCAGTGCTGCCGCTGCCGATCCAGTTGAATTTGACGTTGATGGGAAAGCCAGTCTGGTCGCTGGTGTATCCGGTGGCGACGCCGCGGGGGATATTGATGCCGAGTTGCGCGTTACGGGCTCAACCGTATTCGCAAGCGGCCTCGAAGTTGGTGCGGTTCTGGAGACCCGGTTGGACGGGCAACAACCGGGGCGCATATACGGCGGCGGCCGGTATTCAAGTTTCTTAATCGGCGGCGGTCGTGGGCTAGGGCCGAATAACAATAGTGATCTGTTTCTCCAGGGTGTCTATGCCTATGCGCGCGGCGCGTTTGGCGAATTTATCGTCGGTAAAGACCATGGTGTTGCGCGGACCCTTGCGGTCAAGTCGCCGACAATTTTCCAGTCATTCAATGTGAATGATTGGCGAACGGACCTTTCCGAGCTGAATGACGTTCATACGGTGAATGATGTCTCGGGAAATGCGACAAAAATTTCATATCTTCCGCCTGCAAACTTTCTCGGTGGTCCGCTGGGGAGTTTGCGGTTTGGTGTCTCTTACAGCCCCCAACTTTCCAATTGCAGCGAAAATAACTGCACTCCGGAAGAGCGCTTGTTGATATCGCCAGAAGCGATGCTCCGGAATGAGCTTTCTAGTTGGGATGATGCAATCGAGGCGGCGCTCTATTATCAAAAGGGTCTTCGTGTCTCGGCAAAAGACGAATTGTTGATTGGCTTTGGTGCAAGCTACGTTTCGGCAGATGAGAATTCACTCGAGCCAACGCCGGTATTTGGCGACTATGAGGCGATGTCCCTCGGCCTGAACCTCGGTTATCGCGGCATCACTATAGGTGGTTCTGTCAAAACCACGAATGCGGGTCTGTCTGAAGGCGAAAACGACAATTATCTGGCATTTGATGCTGGCGTAACCTACCGCACCGGCGAGGATGCGGGCGACTGGGGAATTATGCTGGGATACGGACGGTCTGAAGCGGATATCATCGGGCCGAACCTGGTCAATCCGTCGCTTTTCCAAGACACGCAAACAGCACAGGCCGGCGTTACCTATCATGTCGCGCCAGGCATCACCGTGGGCGCAGCGGCGCAATTTACAGAGTCTCGAAATTCAATTGCTGGCAGTGGTGATGAAGAAGCTGCTACAGTTGTTATTGAAAGCTCTATTCGGTTTTAAGACGGTTCCGCGCGCCCGCGACGAACCGAGGGGATATGGAAAAGAGCGGACAGTCCAGTCCGCTCTTTTTCTGTTTCTGTATCGGGGGCTTGTTCATCCCTGTACAAATGCATCAATTGCAGCAAGTCCGACGACATTTTTCGCCGATAGCTGCCAGGCATTGTGCGCCTTAACCCCGCCCAGGGCCACAATTGGCCGCGATGCTTGCCGTGCGAGTGTTTTGAATTTTGCCGCCCCAAGGCTCGATGCACCCGGGTGGGAGCGCGTTGCGAACGCCGGTGATAAGAACGCAGCAGCCACGCCGATCTCATTGGCAAATTGAATATCTGACCAGGAATGACAGGCAAGCGTTAGCTCGTGACCGGTCATGTTTGCCCCTTTAACCAGCAAGCGACGTTCTGCCGAATTAAGAAAGCCGGGAATGTGAACGCCGTCGGCCCCAACATCGCGCGCTATTTTAATGTCAGCGGCAACAAAAAATAGAAGCCCTTTTGCCCGGGCGCTGGTGCATAGTTTTTGCGCAAGGCTCGTCCGGTCAGGCGCATTATAATCGCGGAAAATAACTGCTGTGCCTTGTGGTAATGCGTTGAGCAAAGAATCGGGGTTGGGAATGCGTTCGTGATCTGTCATGAACGCTAAGGAAAATAGCGGATCGGCCCACCCAGATGTTCGCTTGAGCTGTGCTGCCGCCGCTACCAGCTTTCGCACGCGCAAATGAAGTCTACCATGGTCCAAGACAGTCACCTTCACGATATAAGTCCCAGCATAAATCTCCAGCAGTGTGCGGCGGAGATCAAGGCGGCACTGGCGGAAAGAGGTACGCCACAACAGGCTGTGGAGATCGTTGCCGTCTCCAAAAAACAACCAGCGGCGCTCATTCAAAAAGCTTTAGACGCAGGTCACCGCTGTTTCGGCGAAAACCGCGTCCAGGAAGCGCAGACAAAATGGCCATCCTTAAAATCCCGCGCACCAGATGTGGTATTGCATTTAATTGGACCGCTTCAGTCCAATAAAGCAGCGGCCGCCGTCGCGTTATTCGATGTCATTGAAACGGTTGATCGACCGAAAATCGCACGCATTCTCGCCGAGGAGATCCGCCGCCAGGCGCGAAATCCTGCGCTCCTCGTCCAGGTGAATACGGGTGAAGAACCGCAAAAGGCGGGCATTATCCCTTCGGACGTTGAAGGGTTCGTCCACGAATGCCGAACTCAATATGGATTAACCATTGAGGGCCTTATGTGCATCCCACCGGTCTCAGAGCCGCCGGCACCTCATTTCGCTCTCCTAAAGAAGATGGCAGATAGATTGAACCTTAATAAAGTCAGCATGGGGATGAGTGCTGACTATCAAATCGCGGCACAGCTGGGGGCGACGCACGTTCGCGTTGGAACAGGCATTTTCGGGCCGCGCCAAGCCTGATCGGGTCAACCCTTGCAGCAGGCACCCCCTGTGGTTTTCGGTTTTATTCAATGCAGAAAGCTCCTACCATAAGAAGGGTTTTTGGCTCGGGGAATAAAGATATGTCCAAGCCTAAAGGCATTCTTCTTGTTGATGAAGACGACCTCTTGCGCGACACCTTGCTGGAGCATTTCGGTGCTCCGGGTGAATTCAACGTTCGACCATTTTCCAGTGGGCAGGGCGCTATTACCGCTGTTCGCGAAGAAAACGATATAGACCTCGTTTTACTTGATATGAGACTGCCGGATATGGATGGTCGCCAAGTGTGTCAGTCGATGCGTGAAAACGGTTTAACATCACCGATTATCATGTTTACCGATGCAAAAACCAATGCGGATGACGCTCTTGGTTTACACCATGGCGCGAATGAATACATCGCAAAGCCATTTAAAATCGCCTCCTTGCTCGCGTGTGTGCGCGCACATCTTCTCAGCCATGAACACAGCGAGGGTACTGCTTTTACCGTCGGGCCCTTTGAGTTTCGCCCGGCGCTAAAACTACTCGTCTGCGCTGATGATCGGAAAATTCGCTTAACCGAAAAGGAAACTTTCATTCTAAAGTTTCTGTATCACGCCGCCCCGGAAGCTGTGTCCCGTAACGTCCTGCTGGACGAGGTGTGGGGTTATAATGCTGGCGTAACGACCCACACGCTGGAAACTCACGTTTACCGTTTGCGCCAGAAAATCGAACCCGATCCGAGCAATGCCGCGATCATTTTGACCGAAAATGGTGGATACCGACTAAATATATAGAAGCCTTACCACCGCCTTGTTCACCAGGGTATCGGCGCGCCTGTGTAATCGAAAAAACCACCATTGTCACACGGCGATAGATTTTCGCAAACCGTCAAGAGGGACTGCGCCGCATCCATCGGACTGGCGGTAAACCGCCCGCGTGCATATTTCTGGCTCAGCGATGTTTCTACCGTACCCGGATGGAGACACGCGAAAATTGCATGCTTTCTAGATCGCGCAAACTCAATGGCTGCACAATGCATTATCTGATTGAGCGCTGATTTTGATGCGCGATAACTCATCCAGCCCCCAAGCCGATTGTCCCCAATCGATCCGACACGTGCAGATAAGGCGGTAAAAACGCTGCGCCGATCTCGGGCCAGAAGCGGCGCAAAGTGCTTTATCGCCAGAGCCGGACCGATTGTATTCGCTGCGAAGACGTCCCTCATCGCCGAAGCGGACAGTTGTTTGAATGATTTCTCCGGATCAAAAGCGGCTGTTCCAAGAATACCGGTTGCGATAAAAATCAGGTCATATTCAACGCCCGCGCGCGCATCTGCCGCTTCGGCCAGCGCCGTCTCGTCGCACAAATCCAATCCATCGCGGGAGCGGCTTAACCCGTCAACGTGCCATTCCGGTCTAGAGCCCACAGACAAACCCAGCGCGGCTCCCAGGCCGCCACTGTCACCAATGATGAGTGCCGATTTTTTCATAGACTTTCTACGTCGGCATAATTGTAACGGATGACATTTGCGCCTACGCGCTTTTTGCTGCGTACCCTGCCTGCCGTATCACGTTGTTCGCAGATGTGTTCGCGTTTAATTTCGCCAATATAGCGGCTTTTGGCCCGTCCGCGATGATAACACCGTCCTCAAGCAGGATGACGCGATCGACCAAATCCAATAACCGCAAGCGATGTGTGCTAATGATAAGAGTGCGATCCTCAGCGTGCGCCTGCAAATGTTCAATGACATGCGCCTCCGTCGTATGATCCATCATTGATGTCGGTTCATCGAGTAATAAAACTTTCTTGTCTCGCAGAAGGGTTCGAGCGAGGCCGACGGCCTGACGTTCGCCACCGGAAAGGAATTCGCCACGCGGACCAACCTGCATGGAATATCCCTGAGGATGGGTTTGGGCGAATTTAAACACGCCAGAAATTTTCACTGCATTCAAAAATTCCGCTTCCGTTACATCATTCGCGCCTAGACATATATTGTCTTTGAGCGACGCATTAAACAGAACAGTTTCCTGCGGCATGAAACCTATTTCTTGCCTTAATCGTCGTACTGAGTATTGGCGCGAGTCAAATCCGTCTATCAAGATGGCACCCTGTGTTGGTGTATAGAGCTTCGGTAATAGGTGAAGCAGTGTTGTTTTGCCGCCACCATTGCGCCCGATCAGACCGACCTTTTCGCCAGGGCGAAATTCGACATTGATGTTTTTCAACGCCGTTACTTCCGTTGATTCATGGTAATAACTTACATTGCGCAGGCGCATCGCACCTGAAAAAGGCCGGGACTCAGCGCCATCCCGTTCGCCGCCGGCTTCTTCACCTTCTTCTACGAGTGAAAAAGCGCCCCGCAACACTTCTTTTAGTGTCCAGATACGGCAGAATTGATCGACAAGTTGGCTGACTGGCATGACAGCGCGGCCAACAAGAATCGTCGTTGCCGCCAAAGCGCCAATTGACATGACGCCTGCGTCAATTCGCATAACGCCAAGGCAAAGTGTCGCAACGACAGTCATTTGTACAAGGACATTCGCAGTCTGGCCTGCGAAACGCCCGCGTTGGCGGGCAAGGTGACTTTTTAGCCCGCCGATATTAGCGAGCGTCTCAAATTTCGATAAGAGCTTATGCTCCGCACCGCTTGCTTTCACAATTGTAAGCGCGCCCAGTGTTTCAGCGAACTGGGCTCCCTTAGCGGCTCGCAAACTTGTGGCTTGTCTTGCGTGAATTCGGGCGCTCCAGGAGCCAGCAAAAACGCTGACGGCAACAGCGATAATACCGGTAATTGGTGCTATGGCGACGGCCCCGCCAATTGAGAAAATAACAAGTATAACGAGCAAGGCGAGGAAGGTGTCCGCGATAACCGATACCATGAACTCAGGTGTTATCAGGCAGAGGGTATCGAGTTCGGATTGAATATTGGTGATTGCCGTTGACGACTGAGGTCGCTGTGTTATCGGCATGAACAGGAGACGACGGTAAAGGCTTACTTGAAGAGTTCGGGAAATCTGAAGACCGATGGAATCGCTGAACTTCAAACGCGTCCAACGAAGGCCCAAATCGGCAGTGAAGATAATTCCGATACCAACTGTTAGCGCTATCAAGCTCTCAAATGCAGTATGTGGAATGACCCGATCATACACCGACATTATGTAAAGCGGCAAAGCAATCATGAACATATTGATTATCAAGGAGGCGGTAAGAAGCTGCCCGAATTGCCATTTATGTTGACGCAGGACGAGCCGAACAAGGCCCGTTAGAATGCCAGTGGCGAACATGTCTCGCGCAGGTGTTGTTTCCGTCTGCGATGAAGAACTCGAAGCGTCACTTTGTGAAAGTCGAGACGCAGATGCCTTGGTAAAGGAAAACTTCAGGAATATACCCGCCATGTTTGGTTCAAGTGACGAGATAGAGCTATCTCTCTTGCCTGCGGCGTCCTCGATTAAAATTCTGTTCTTGTCCTCGGACAGCACATGCATGACGATGGCACCACCTGAGGGCGTGATGGCGATAAGGGGAAAGTCGTCAATCGTGAGTTTTTTGATGTCGGTGCGTAATGGTTTGAAGTCGGCGCCAAGTTCTTCGGCAAGGATGGCGATCGATTCCCGCTTAGGCTGGTTACCAAAATCATTTACCAGCGCATCGTCACTTGCCGACACACCGAGCCCGTTTGCAATCGCAAGCCGGTTCATCGCTGCTGGTATCGCAAGCGGCTGAAGTCCTGGATGAGACGGTTGAGCCCTCTTCTCGCGACCCGTGTTGTCGTCGGTTTTTACGGTCGACTGTCGAGCTTCTTGTTTATTTGCGACTAACTTCATGGTGTTCGACTTTCCCGGTGTGAACAATCCCAATGCAATAGCGTCTAAATCAGTAAGGCAGGGTTAATCATGCTTCCGTAAACAAGCATTTTCCAAAACCGGGCTCTTAGGTGGAGTTGTTAACTATGCGCGGACCCCTAGAAGAAGACGGCCTGATCTCACCAGTTGCCGCGATCGGGACCCGTGCATCCAAGCAGTTCCTGATAATTGTCCTCGTTTTGCTTGTCGCTTTTATCTCTTGGGCATCGGTTGCGAAGCTGGACCGTGTCACCCGCGGTGGGGGACGGGTTGTAACCCAACAGCGTAATAATTTGGTCCAGCACTTTGAGGGAGGGATCATAACCGCTATCCTGATCGCCGAAGGGGATCGAGTGGAGAAGGGGCAAACCCTTGTTCGCATTGAAAACAGCTTTGCACAGGCTGAACTATCCGCCGCGTCCCTGGATTTGAATGTTCAACGCTTGAAGCGAGATCGTCTTTATGCAGAAGCGAATGGTTTAGAAAAAATTAAATTCGACCCCGACCTGGCCGCTGAGTTTCCAGGGCAGGTTTCCCAACAAATTAGATTTTTTGAACGCCGTCAGGGTGAGCTCACCGAGTCGTTGAGTATCATAGATGATCAGATTGCACAGAAAGAATTTGAACTTTCCGAAAAGCGATCACGGTTGAGCAATAAACAACGTGAAAAAGCGTTGATGGCGGAACGTCTGCAAAGCCTCCGCAGTTTAAGTAAAGCGGGAGCGGTTGCGCGAAACGAGCTCCTGCAGAATGAAACCCTCTATCAACAAGTCATTACACAGATATCTGATCTGAAATTCCAAATACCACAGGCAGAATCGGTCCTGGAGCAGGTTCGCGGTCGCCGCCGTGAAGCTGTCGCTAGTTATCAGGCAGAAGCGGAAAGACTTTTAACTGAGGCTGAATTCACAATCTCACAAATTGAAGAAACGATTGAAGCGAAAAGAGACCGGAAGTCACGATTTGACGTCGTCGCGTCAATGGCGGGCACGATCAATAAAATTTTCGTAAACAATGTTAATGGGGTTGTACAACCTGGTCAGCCAATCGCCGAAATTGTTGCGGATGATGCGCCGATTGAAATAGAGGCGAAACTGTCCCCGAGCGATCGTGCTGAAATTTGGCCCGGCCTACCCGCCGTTGTAAAGGTTAGCGCCTATGATTTTGCTGTTCACGGTGGCTTGGACGGGCGAATAACCGAGATTTCGCCAGATGCGCTGAAAGATGACGATGGAAATATTTATTTCCGTGTTCGGATTGAAGCGGATGTTGCATCACTTGGCCGGGATAAACCTGTTGTCCCTGGTATGCAGGCGGATGTCGACATCATCACAGGTCAACAGACTATTCTCGACTACCTA
The DNA here is from genome assembly GCA_004213235.1 of Parvularculaceae bacterium. Lineage (GTDB taxonomy): Bacteria > Pseudomonadota > Alphaproteobacteria > Caulobacterales > Parvularculaceae > MED-G105. Next base: position 11,277 of record SHAI01000007.1, on the reverse strand, counting down.
TTAAAACCGATCCTCCATATCCAGAACAACGCACTCAAAGAGTGATATTAAACCTTTTTTTACTCCTTAATTTGAATTGCTAATTAGTCGATAACCTCACATTAACGATGTGCGTTAACTATAGACCGGCTTTCCAGATGTCCAACCAGGTCTGTATAACCGAGTGTTAAACTTCACGAACATTGAGCTGCATACGGCGGAACGCATCAATGTAGCGATTTTAAGCCTCGTCTTCGGGGGGGTGATTACGCTTGCGCCCTATGCGCTTGCGCAAGACCAGTCAGACCCATTCGACACCTTAGCAACCGTCAGTGTATTTTTCTCTCGCAAACCGATACCGGTTGAGGATTTTGTACCTGACCCGTTTTCGGATTCCGATTCCCGTCAAGAACGATTAGGGGCTGACGTCGCGCGCAATGTTTCAGCAAGTGGTGGCACTCAGCCCAGTGGCGGGCAAGCCATCGCGCCCTCCCGTTTCGACGCGGAAGGTTTGCCTCTTGTTTCCTTAGCAACGGGCGTTCTAAATACATTTGACCTTGCAAAAGATATGGTGCCACTGCCGGGCACACCTACCCCTAAGTCACGCGCTATTACGATTCCCATGGTTTCCAGTTTGGAAGTGCCCGGGGCAGTACAGCTAGAATCCGTCTCGGACGTACAAGATGTATACGCTGACCTTGATAATGGCCTTCAACCGAGTACCACGAACAAATCCCGTCCATTAACGGCCGGTGGAAGAAGCCCGCAATATGAAAGAGCCTTGAATCGGCGCTCGGTCGGAACAACCTTTCCAGACGCTGATATCGGCGATCTACTCGCCAATCCGCCGAATCCTGAAGGCGGCATCCTTACGTTGAAAGAGGTATTAATATATACACTAACGAATAATCCGGATATCGGCATTGCGCTCTGGCAAACCGAAGACGCACGATATGCTATCCGCGTCGCAAAAGCACCGTTCTTGCCAGCCGTCGATCTGAATGCATCGACCGGGCTTGAAAACAACTATATCGAAGACGCAGGCGGCACCAATGGTGTTAAGCGCCGTGAAGCTGGGATTCGATTTACCCAAAGGCTTTATGACTTCGGCCGTTCTGCACAGCTCTTGAAACGTGTCCGTGCCCTGCATCAGTCAAGCGAACTGGCATATAATGACACAGTTGAGTCTACCGTATTCAGTGCCGTGAATACCTATTTAATTCTGTTAGGCGCAACAGAGCAGTTGGAAAATGCACTGGCGAATGTCAAAGAGCATGAAGATATATTCCGGTTGGTCGAAATCAATTATGAGGGTGGTAACACGTCGGAAGCGTCATTGCGGCGGGCTCAAACACGCCTTGACCGCGCCCGGACGGCGTCGATTGATGCGGAGAATTTTCGTGAGACTGCAATCAACGATTTTCGCCGGGTTACCGGCCTTCAGCCCGATTTGATCGCTGAACCATCGATTGATGTTTCTCAAGCTCTGGTGCTGAACGACCAAACCGTAGATGATATTTTAACGGCTAATTTCGAGCTTCAGTCATTCGTTCGGGATGGCAATTCGATCAAGCACCAGATCAAAGCGGCACGGCGCACCAACCTCCCGGAATTCACCCTGGAACTTTTCGGTCGCTATCAAGACAATGTTCTGGGCAATACGGAAGGGTCCACCGAAGGGCGCGCTATGTTAACCGCCCGTTGGAACCTTTATGACGGTGGCGCGACGTCCTCGCGCGTAAAACAGTTGCGTGCTCGGGAGAAGGAAAATCAGCAAAGGGTTATCAAACTCCGAAATGAGCTTCGCCAGGAAGCAGCGAATATCATCACTGTCCTTCGGACGACCAATAATAAGCGCCAAATCTTTGACGAGCAGGTTGTTTCAAGCCGTCGCGTTGTTGAACTTTACTCTAAAGAATTTGAGGCTGGCCGCCGCACCCTCCTGGAACTCCTGGACGCGCAGGCAGATTTTGCCGAAGCCCGCGAGGGGAGCATTGCAAACAAGTATGAAAACCTGTCAGCGTCATTTGCAAGCCTGCGTTTCCAGAATAATTTAACGCCCATTTTGGCAAGAGAGCTCGGCTTTTCAGCGGACAATGGTCCCAAGCCATCCCTTTGATCTCGTCGTTCTGGTAAAAATTTAAGAAAATATCGATCAAAGTACGGAGAAATTCTCGGGACGCCCGATCCCGGCCAAATTATCAATTTGCGGCGTTACCGGATAATTGTCATAAATTTTGATAATATCCGCCAACAGAATAATAACTCATTATTACAACAAACTGTTCACCTTAAATCTATAGTTTCATTTCATTGACGGTGCCCCCGGATCGCCGGAGGTGCGTCTTCTTTTGACAATGAAGCACATAATGGTGCGTTGGCCTTGTATTCAAAAAGAGTTACCTCGATGAGCGAAAAAGACTCAACGATCGAAAATCAAAATGCGTCAGATACGGACGCTCAAAGCCCGGCCTTGGTCCAATCGCCGGTGGTTTCCGAGCAGGTCATTTTAAAGCCCCCGGCCGGGCAGCAATCAACGATCCGCATTACCGAGCAGAAGGTCAAACTCGATTTCGATCTCGCCGATGTTCAGATTGATGTGGTAGATGTCGATGTTATTTTTACTTTTCCAGACGGTGCCAAAATTGTCCTTTTGGAGGCTGGCCTTGACCTTGTGTCGAAGCTGGAGATGCAGTTCACATTCCGTGGACAAAGCATTTCAAGCCAGGAATTACTTGCTGTCGTAGGGCAGGTGTCCGCAACAGATATCATTGAAATTGATTTTTCGTCTCAGGCCGAAATTGCAGGTAACGCTGATAAATCAACGGAGAAGCCGGAAGTTCAAGTCGTAGAGATTCCCGTAGAGGTAATCGTTGAAGTAGAAGCACCCAGTACGGCAGAGCTGGTTAATATAAACAATTTTACGAGTAATTTCGAGGAAGAAGTCACCCGTTCAAATACTGAAGAAAATCTCTCAACCGTGTCATCGCGTGCGATCTCCTTTGAGCAATCTTCAGCGGTTGCAACTAATACCGAAGATAGTGATTTTAATCTCGGCGTCTCCGACATTACCGTTCGTTTATTAGGTATAACAGGAGAAAGCGAAACGCCGTCGGAGTTTGGTGGATTAAATATCCGCGGCGCAGCGGCAGTAGCACCTGCAGATGTTGATGAATCATTTGCGGCCCAATTCGCCGTCGAAACCCTATCCGGTACTGATCAAAATGATGAAATTTTTGCAGATTCGCCGGGCTTGGCACCGACAAACACGACGGCCCGACTATTTGAAATCACTGTTGAGATTCCGTTTGAGGGGTTTACGCCAACAGCGGCAACGATTTCCGGGTTACCAGAGAACTGGTCAGTTTTAAACGCAGAAGAAGCCAATGGAAGTTTCGTACTTGAAGTTGATCCGGATACTCCATTCATACTTAACGCGCAAATTCGTTATGATGTTGCAGATATCACCGGTGTTCCCGATGAGAATGGTATTTTCTCCAGTTCAAATTTGACAATTCAATATGATGTTATTGATGCTGCTGGCAATATAGGTGTTACGACGGCAAGCACTCAGATTGTCCAGAAGCTTGTCCAATCGGACGAAGACACAGACCTACAAGATGTCCTGACCGGCGACCAGGTGGTCGTTCTGCCTGTAAACCCGCCGGGTACAATTATCACGGCTGGCGATGGTGATGATACAGTCTTTGCCGGGATCGGTGAAGATGTGATCGACGGCGGTGCGGGTACGGACCTTCTATCCTACCGCATTTCCAGCCGGCCTGTTTTGGTTAATCTTGAAACAGGCGAATCCGATGGCGGGTACGCCCGTGGAGATAGCATCGACGGCTTTGAAAATATTGAAGGGTCAGATTTCAATGACACGCTGATCGGCGATGCCGGCGATAACCTGCTTGTTGGCGGCGCGGGTGAAGATATCATTTCAGGTGGCGACGGTTCTGATACGGCGTCCTTCTACGCATCCAATGAGGGGGTCCAGGTTGATATTGGCGCAGGCGTCGCTGTCGGCGGCCATGCTACCGGTGATGTTCTCTCAAGTATCGAAAATATCAGCGGCTCCTCATTTGACGATACATTGACCGGTGATGGCGGCGTCAACACGATCGAAGGTGGTGCTGGTGACGATATCATCTCCGGTTTGGATGGCAGCGATGTTCTGGACGGCGGCGAAGGGCTGGATACGGTCGATTATTCACGTTCACAGGCCGGTGTCGATATTGAGATCGACGGTACGGCCGGAACCGGCGGCGATGCCGAAGGCGACGTTATTGCCAATTTCGAAACGCTACTGGGTACCGCGTTTGATGATACCATATCGGGTAATACGTCTGCCAATGCCTTATTCGGCGATGCCGGCGACGATTTAATATCCGGCGGCGACGGTCTTGATACAGTTGTCGGCGGGGCGGGGGACGACATCCTATATGGCGGCGCTGATGCCGACTTTATTGAGGGCGGCGCCGGTAGTGACACCGCGTCATTCCATGACCTGGTTGCGGGCGTAGACGCTAATCTAGAAACAGGCCGTGCGCTCTCTGGCAATGATGAGGACACGTTATCGACAATCGAAAACCTAACGGGATCAGATTTTTCCGATTCTCTCACGGGTGACGATAACTCGAACGAACTGCGCGGTGGTTCTGGTGATGATGAACTGGACGGTGGTATTGGTGCCGATCTGGTTGATGGGGGCGAAGGCTTTGACGTCGCGCGTTATGTCGCGTCCAGCGTTGCAGTACGTGTCGACCTTTCCACGCAATCAGCCACCGGAGGTCACGCTGATGGTGACACACTCTCGAGTATTGAGGGTGTTGCTGGTTCAGAATTCGACGACACGTTGGTTGGTGACGCCCTCGATAATGAATTAATCGGTGCCGCGGGCGACGATTATTTACTGGGTGGTGCTGGGGCCGACACCATTTCTGGTGGCGCTGGGATTGATACAATAGACTTCAGTTCCAGCTCTGCCGGTGTGATTATAGACCTTGAACTTTCCAGTGGCGAAGGCGGCGACGCTGAAGGCGATGTTTTTTCAGGTATTGAGAATGTTCTTGGTACCGAGTTTATTGACTCGTTGACTGGTGATGGATCGGCCAACCGCCTTGAGGGTGGAGATGGCGATGATACGCTGACCGGTGGTGGCGGCGCAGATATAATTCTTGGTGGTGATGGCTTTGATGTCGCTGCCTATACAACGTCAGGAAGCGCCGTAATCATCGATTTGGAGTCGCAATCCGGCTCCGGTGGTGACGCAAATGGCGATACGATTATATCAATCGAAGGCCTCATTGGTTCGGCGTTCAATGATATTCTGACGGGCGATGCTCTCGGTAATCTTTTGCAGGGGGGTGCTGGGTCTGACACTTTAGCCGGTAATGACGGTAATGATTCGATTTCAGGCGATATCGGTAATGATGTCATTATCGGTGGTGCGGGAGCAGACCTTATTGATGGGGGCTCCGGCGTCGATACAATCAGCTATATCAGCTCCGCTGGTGCGGTAACTGTAAATCTCGAAGCACAAAATGCGACCGGTGGCGATGCCGACGGAGATACGTTCCTCTCTATAGAGAACGTCATCGGTACCATATCCGATGACGTGCTGATTGGCTCAATTGAAACAAATGAAATTAACGGTGAAGGTGGCAATGACGTATTAGAAGGACGTGGCGGCGCGGATGTCCTGGACGGTGGTTTTGGCCAGGATCTCGTCGATTACTCGGCGTCTGGTGCAGGTGTCTTCGTCGACTTGTTGGCTGGCAGCGGTCGTTTTGGCGATGCCGAGGGTGACTCTATAGAGAATGTTGAGGACGTCAGAGGTTCATCTTTTGACGATTTCATATTCGGCGATTTCGGCGCGAATTCCATATTTGGTGGTGAAGGGAATGATCAGTTAAGCGGTGGGTTCTCCGTCGACAGGCTTTTTGGTGAAGACGGTGACGATGTTTTAGAGGGCGGCACCGGCGGAGATTTAATTTCCGGCGGTGAAGGTATCGATACCGCTGTATATGTAGGCTCACTAATCGGGGTAGAGATTAATCTAGCCACGGATGTCGCGACTGGCGGCGACGCTGAGGGCGATACGCTCACCAGTATCGAAAACCTAACAGGTTCGAGTGCGGCAGATACGCTAAGCGGCGATAGCGGCAACAATATAATTGATTCCCGTTCCGGAAGCGACCTCATCTCTGGTGCGCAGGGTGACGATACTTTGGACGCCGGTGGCGGTGACGACACGATCGAGGGTGGCAGTGGTGCCGACGTCATAGATGGCGGCGGTGGCTTCGACCATCTGAGTTACGAAAACTCAGCGTCAGGTGTTAATGTCGATCTCGCCTTGTCGCAAGCAAGCGGCGGCGATGCTTTAAATGACACATTTTCCGACATTGAAGGTATTATCGGCACAAGCTCCGCTGATAGTTTATTGGGGGATGAAAAGGAAAATGACCTTCAAGGCCGGTCCGGCAATGATTTTCTCGACGGCGGAAGCGGCGCTGACACGCTTGATGGCGGTATGGGTATCGATACTGTTGAGTACGGACGATCTTTAGCGGGCGTCAGTGTCAACCTATTAACGGGAGCCGGCATCGGGGGAGATGCGGACGGTGACCGCCTCGTTTCAATCGAAAACGTATCTGGATCGGCGCTGAGCGATACTTTAACAGGCAACGCAGCTTCCAATACACTCAGCGGAGGAGATGGTTTCGATGTTCTCTCCGGGGGGGCAGCTGACGATAGTCTTGATGGTGGGCTTGGAACCGACACGGCGGACTATAGTAGTTCAGATGACGCCGTTCATGTTGACCTTGGCTTGGGGCAGGGGTTTGGTGCCCATGCAGAAGGCGACGCTCTCAGTAGCATCGAAAATGTAACAGGCTCAAATTTTGAGGATACCCTCTTCGGTGATGCGCTTGCGAACCATCTCCGTGGGGGTGGTGAAAACGACCAACTTTCAGGACGAGATGGCGATGATGAGCTGGATGGTGGTCTTGGGGATGATACGCTTATCGGCGGCGCTGGCGCAGATACTCTAGACGGCGGAAGCGGTTTAGACTCGGCAAATTACCAGGATGCATCAGTTGGGGTAGATATCAACCTTTTCACCGGTATTGGTCAAAACAGCACTGCTGCCGGTGATACCTTCGTTGACATCGAGGGTGTGATTGGGTCGATCCATAATGATACGTTGACGGGCGATACAAACGCGAATCGCCTGGAAGGGTCGGCTGGTGATGATATTCTGATCGGTCTTGGCGGCAGCGATATCCTTGATGGCGGAGCTGGCGTCGACCTTGTTTCCTTTGAAGCTTCAGCTTCTGGTGTAACCGTTAACTTGTTGACAGGTATTGGGCTGGGTGGAGATGCCCAATTAGACTCATTTTTCAATATTGAAAATGTTCTGGGTTCAGACCTTAGTGATTTCCTAACCGGCGACAATATCGAAAACCATCTCGATGGCGGTGAGGGTGATGATACTTTGTCCGGGGAAACCGGCAATGACACCCTACACGGTGGCTTCGGGGATGATGTTCTTATCGGCGGTGTTGGTGAGGATTTATTGCAGGGCGGGGCAGGCATTGATACCGTTGATTATAGCACGTCAAGTGAAGCGGTTTCAATCAATCTGACAACAGATGAAGCGGCTCTGGGAGATGCCCAAGGTGATCAGTTCACCGATATTGAGAATGCGACAGGCTCCACTTTTGCTGACACGCTGATCGGCAGCTCCGGGGCCAACATCCTCACTGGCGGCAGTGGAGCCGATAGCCTTGATGGCGGTGACGGTGCAGATACGCTTCTTGGCGGCGGCGGCGGGGACTTTCTTGCCGGCAGTGAGGGCGCTGATCTGCTGGACGGCGGTGTTGGCTTTGATACCGTAGATTATAGTTTGTCAAGTGCTGCCATTAATATCGACCTCCAGCTTGGTAGCGGGAGCGGCGGTTCCGCTGACGGCGATGAGTTAATCAGTATCGAGAATGCGTTCGGATCAGATTATGATGATTCTATCATTGGTAACATCAGTACAAATATAATTACTGGCGGTGTTGGTGATGATACTATAGAAGGTGGTGGGAATTCAGATACGTTGGATGGCGGTGCAGGTTCTGATACTGTCAGTTATCGCGGATCCAGCGACGGTGTATCAATCAATCTTGATCTTGGTCAGTTTCTTGGTGGCGATGCTGATGGTGACGACATTTCCGGATTTGAAAATGTCGACGGTTCAGTTCACCAGGATACGATAACTGGCGACGGCACCGACAATATTCTGTCCGGCCTATCAGGTGCTGATATTATTTCTGGTCTCGGCGGCAATGATACATTGCGCGGTGGCGGCGATGCTGACACGCTTATTGGCGGGGTCGGTGCTGATTTTCTTGAGGGTGGATCGGGGTCTGATTCTGCGAGCTATGGAGATTCCGCTCAAGGGGTGGCCGTCAATCTTACCCTGGGCACCGGCCAATTTGGTGCGGCTTCCTCCGATGTGTTCAGCAGTATCGAAAATATAATTGGGTCAAACCATTCTGATACGCTTACCGGCGATGGTGCTGCGAACCGTCTAGATGGCGGTGCTGGGGCGGATACGTTAATCGGTCTTGGGGGTGGTGACGAATTAATCGGCGGTGCTGGTATCGATACAGCGGATTACTCAGGTTCATCGGGGTCAATCGACGTCAATTTGAATTCTGGTATTGGATTAGGTGGCGATGCTCTTTTTGACACCTATAGTGGCATTGAAAATGTTATTGGTACATCGGGTCGCGATACAATCACCGGGGGCGGTGATGCCAATAGCCTCGATGGTGGCGCTGGCTCCGATTCTCTCTTCGGTGGATTTGGTGATGATACATTGCGAGGTTCTACTGGCACGGACACCGTGGAAGGCGGTGCGGGTGCTGATGTCTTGGATGGTGGCGAAGGTTTCGATTATGCCAGTTACCTGAACAGCGGTCAGGCAGTAGAAATAAATCTCAGTACGAATGTATTCAATGGTGGCGACGCGATTGGCGATAGCGTCATTTCTGTTGAAGGTATCATCGGGTCAGGATTTGCTGATTCACTCACCGGCACTTCATCCGAAAACATCATCAGAGGTGATGCGGGCGGTGATATATTGTACGGCCTCGCGGGCAATGACACGCTATTCGGTGAAATCGGCAATGATACATTGTTGGGCGGCGAAGGCGGCGATTTCTTCGATGGCGGTTTAGGTATTGACCTTGTCGATTACGCAGGCGCTGATGGTCCAGTTATTGTCTCGCTACTGACTGGGTCTGCGCAGGGCAGTGATGCTGAGGGCGACACTTTCGTCAGTATCGAAAATATTAGCGGGTCGAGTTCGAACGATAACATTGTCGGCGACGCCTTGAACAACGTCCTGAGCGGCTTTGGGGGCGATGACACCATAGAAGGCGGAGCAGGGGCGGACACGCTGGTCGGCGGTAGCGGCGTTGATACGTTGGTTTATGCAACATCAACCGCCAGTGTTATCGTTGACCTCCAAGCGGGGACCGGTGTTGGCGGCCATGCAGATCTGGATACGTTCCTTGAATTCGAAAATGTAACGGGCTCAGGTGATGATGATCAATTAACTGGTAATACAGATGATAACGTATTGCTCGGTGGCTCTGGTGCTGACACGCTGATCGGCGGCGGCGGGGATGATACGCTTGATGGTGGCTTTGGCTCTGACACGGCCGATTATTCGGCTGAAACGACCTCGCTCGATATTGATCTGGCAGCGAATAGTGTTGGTGGCGCTGCGGCTGGCGATACATTAATCAATATAGAGAACATTATTGGTGGATCGGCTAGCGACACGATTGTTGGTGGGCTGGATGATAACGTATTTAAAGGTCGTGGCGGCAATGATTCGCTTGCCGGCGGCGATGGCCAAGACACGCTTTTCGGTGGGGATGGTGCCGATACGTTAGTGGGCGGCGCCGATGCTGACCGGATTGATGGTGGCGCTGGAATAGATAGTGTATCGTATTTTGGTTCGAACCAATCGGTGAATGTCGGCTTGGAGTCTGGCCTGGCACAAGGCGGTGATGCCAGCGGCGACCAATTGTCGAATGTCGAAAATCTGATTGGCACCGCCCAAGCCGATACCCTATCGGGCGACGCATCAAGCAACTTGCTGGATGGCCGTGACGGTAGTGACTTACTTGATGGTCGCGCTGGTCAAGATACGATTATTGGCGGTGCGGGTGCGGACACTATTAGTGGTGGTGCCGATGGCGATAGCCTTGATGGCGGTTTAGATAATGACACGGTGTCTTATGCAGGCTCCAACGCCGGTGTAAATGTCAACATCGACACCAATGTTGTTTCCGGGGGCGATGCGGTCGATGATACGATCGCTGGCTTTGAAAATATTATTGGCTCTGATCAAAGTGATACTCTTGTTGCAGGTGTCGGTGCGAATAACCTTGAAGGTGGCGGTGGCAACGACACCTTGGTAGGCGGCGCTGACGCCGACACGCTTGTCGGCGGCTCAGGCTTTGATACCGCAGACTACTCTGCATCGGCCGCTGGCGAGATCAATATCAACTTAAGGACTGGTAACTCGGCTGGCGGCGATGCTGAAAACGATTTGTTGGTTGACATCGAAAACATCAGCGGCACAGTCGGTGACGACACGCTGACCGGTGATCTTCTGTCGAATGTTCTGCTCGGCAATGATGGTTCAGACGCCCTTTCTGGTAACGATGGTGAAGATACGCTTCTGGGTGGCACCGGCAATGACACATTGACCGGTGGGGGTGACGCAGACAGTCTTGATGGTGGTTCCGGCATCGATACCGTGGAGTACGGATTTTCGATTAATGCGGTGAATGTGGACCTTGGCACGGGACAAGGTATAGGCGGTGATGCAACCGGCGATACGATCGTCGGAATCGAAAACCTGGTCGGGTCAAATCAGGATGACACTCTCTCCGGCGATAGTCTGGACAACACCATTGAAGGCGGCGCTGGGGAAGACCTTCTGGAAGGTCGTGCCGGTGCTGATAGTATTGACGGTGGTGGCAATTTCGATACTGCCACGTATGCTTCGTCTGATGTCGGCGTATCTATTGACCTTCTAAATGGTATCTACAATTTCGGTCATGCTGCGTCTGATACGCTAACGGGTATAGAGGGATTAATTGGGTCTGATCACGCTGACACCTTATTTGGAGATGGCAGTCAAAATAACCTCTCTGGTGGTATTGGTGACGATATTCTCCGCGGCGGCGCATTGGGGGACACGCTGCGTGGTGGTCTTGGTACGGA
>SHAI01000069.1 GCA_004213235.1 Parvularculaceae bacterium | reverse complement strand
GCTGAACGACTTCGCTTCGCAGTACAGAAATCAGGACGTCTGTCCGACGGGACGTTTGATCTGCTCAAGAAATGCGGACTAACGATATCGCGAGCCCGTGATAATTTGTTTGGGCGTGCACGCGAATTGCCGATCGATATTCTTCTAGTCCGCGACGACGATATACCGTTTTTTGTCGAAGATAATGTCTGTGATATTGGTATTGTTGGCGGCAATGTCTTCGAGGAACACCAGCTGATTCAATCGGCGCGTGGGCAGAAAGCGGAAATCCTTTTGCCACTCGGATTTGCAAGGTGTCGGTTAATGCTCGCGGCCCCCAAGGAATGGGGCGAGGTGAGCCTCCATGACTTTGAGGGTAAGCGCGTCGCTACATCATATCCGGGGCTTACAAACGCATATCTGACTAAAAATGGTGTTGGTGCCAGCATGGCGTCAATGAAAGGGTCCGTGGAGGTTGCGCCGCACCTGAATATTGCTGATGCCGTTTGCGATATTGTATCAACAGGTGCAACACTAGACGCCCATGGGTTGAGGCCTGTACAGACGGTTTTTGAATCACAGGCGGTCTTGATACAGAACAAGATGGCACTATCCGATGCGCAGCAATCTGCACTCGATAGCCTTTTGATCAGAATACGCGGCGTTATTGCCTCGCGTGATGCAAAATATGTGATGTTAAACGCGCCGCGCGGTGCGGTGGATAAGATTACGGCATTGCTGCCAGGGGCTGACGCGCCTACGGTCCTGGAGCTGGCGGGGCAGTCCGATCAGGTTGCCATTCATGCGGTGTGTGGCGAGGAAGTGTTCTGGGGTACGTTGGAAGAGCTTCGTGCGCTTGGTGCGCGTTCCATATTGGTCGCGCCGATTGAAAAAATGATGCCGTAAGCGCGGGGGCTTGGGTTTGCTCGGCGCGAAAAATCCGTGCTGAAGTCCAGCCTCCCATCATTTTTTCCAGTTTTTTAAGATCTGTTTCGCGGCATTTCGGCCGGGTGCGCCTGTTACGCCGCCACCGGGGTGTGCGCCGGATCCGCATAGATAAAGCCCTTTCATGGGGGTTTGATATTGCGCGGCATCAGGATGTGGTCGTGCACTGAATAACTGGTCTGGTTCAAGCCGGCCATGGCAGATATCGCCGCGTGGCAAGCCGAAATCCCGCTCGAGATCAAGCGGGGTGAGGCATTGGTAGCCAACCAGGATTTTGCGAAGATTCGGGATCATTTTTGTCAGATAGTTGATGATATCTTCTGAAACGCGCTCTTTTTCTGTATCCCAATCTTTTCCGCCGGAAAGTTCATATGGCATGTATTTACACAGGAGACTCATGACATGTGTGCCAGGTTCGTCGGTCAAGCTATCGTCAACAACGCTTGGGATGAGTGCGTCGATAAAAGGTGGTGTAGCCGGTACACCAGCGCGCGCGGCCCGATAGGCTTGTTCTATATGTTCCACGCTCTCGACAAACATAATGCCTGCACGGTGATGCTCGCCCGGCCCATCACTGGGTAAGCAGGCGAACTGTGGTAACCCACTTAATGCAAGGTTCATTCTTAGGGAGGCAGATTCCTGACGGATCGCGCTGATATCGCGTGCGAACCGTCGTGGCAGGTGATCCTCTCCCAGCATTTTCAAGAATGTCGTTTTCGGATCTGTGTTCGCAGCAATCGCTTTTGCATAAATCTTCTCACCGCTCTCCAGCTCTACGCCAATCGCTGAAGAATCAGACACAAGAATTCGTGAAACGGCAGAATTCGTCCGTATGGATACGCCTTTCGTTTGCGCTGATGCGGCCATCGCCTTTGTTATGGACCCCATGCCGCCTTTAACAAGGCCCCATGCGCCCTTCTTTCCATGAACTTCGCCGACGGCATGATGTAACATTGCCATGGCTGCGCCGGGTTGATGTAAAGATGCATAATTCGCCGGCGTACAAGATGCCGCGATCATTGCTTTCACCTTTGCACTGTCGAACCAGGAATCAATGATTGAAATTGGTGCACCGACGAAAAATTGAAGCATCCTATGCTTTTCTTGTTTGTCCAGCTTAAGCATGTCCATGCCAATCTGCACAGTATTTAGAAGGTCGTTCACTCCCGCGCCACTTAGCGGCGGGGGCGTTTTCAACCACTGACTAGCGACAATCTCGCCGACTTTTTCCACATAGCCATAGTACTCTTTCAATGCTTCATAGTCAGAGTTCGAAAATTTCGCGTATTGAGCCTGGTTGTGCGCTTCACTCCCTGTGAGGAGAAGATAGTCACCATTACTATCGGGATAGAATGAATTTTCTAAAAGAATGGGTTCGTATCCATACTTTTCCAGTTCTAGTTCCGAGACCACTTCCGGGCGCAATAAACTGACGACATATGACGCAATGGAGTTACGGAAACCGGGATGAAATTCTTCGCTGATAGCCGCGCCACCAATTATATGGCGGCGTTCCAAAATGCACACACGCAGACCGCCCATGGCAAGGTAATTTGCCGTTGTAAGTCCATTATGGCCGCCACCAATTATAATAACGTCAAATGATTTTTCGCTCATAATCAATCCAACTCCTTTTGTGCTGCTCAGTGGTCAGACATGTTTGAAAAACCGCTCAAGATCACAACACCTATGACAATAAACGACATTCCAATGACGCCAGGAAGATCAATTTTTTCGTTCATGAATAATGCGCCGATAGCGGCGAGGCTGATGATTCCGACCGCAGACCACACCGCATAGGTATATCCGATGGGAAGCGTTCTGAGGCTGAGAGATAGCAAATAAAATGAGGCTACATAGCCTGACAGCGTAATGATTGACGGAATGAGTTGGGTAAAGCCAGCTGCATATTTGAGTGAGGTTGTGGCAATAATTTCAAAGAATATTGCGCCGATCAGATATAGATGCCCCATAAATTATTCCTCTGACATGCATTGGGTAGACGGTTGAAGGCTCAAAAAGATGGTGGCGTACAGGCGGATATCAAACGGCATCTGGTTTTTCCAATATTTCTAAACCGGTGAGGAAGGTGGCTTGAGAATTGATATGCGTCCCCCGCACGCAATTTCTTCTTTACCCCGAGGACTTGCACTTCAAGTTCACCGGAAATAATAATGCCGCCTTCCTCGCCCTCATGACGTATCATGGTAGGGCCGGTATCCGCGCCGGGTTCGTAAACTTCACTCAAAATCTGTAATGCCCTTGATCGGTTTGTATTTGAAATATGGCGGTAAGAAATTTTTCCAGACCCGATTTCAACCAAATCGTCTTTTGAGAAAAAATATTGGTCCTTTGGATTTGACCCGGTTTCGAAGAATTCTGCCATGGACATATTAAGGGCACTGAGGATTTTCTTTAATTGACCAACTGTTGGATCTGTTTTGCCACTCTCAATGAGCGAAATGGTACCGTTAGATACGCCAGCTTCGCGTGCAAGGGAGCGTTGGCTTTTCCCTGCTTCCGTGCGCAAGGATCGTATACGTAAACTCAAGTCTTCCATAAGGTGACCTCGGTGTTCATTAAAATAAACAAAATCGGCAGAAAAAGCCCTGAAATACGATATTTGGAGCTTTTTACAAAACACTTGTCAACGACAACGTTTAGAATAATAGTCATAGCGTCACGAATCCGGAAGCAGCAAGCCTGACATTTTTATATTTTGGAAACGCCATCAATGAACAGCTCCGCGCCAATATCTCCTAATAATGACTGGGTTAGACCTTATTGGCTCCCCTTTACAGCGAATAAGGCATATCGTGCGGACCCGCGCTTAATGGCGCGTGCGGACGGTCACCATTACTATACTTCCGATGATCGTAAAGTGCTCGATGGGTTCTCGGGCCTGTGGTGTTGTAATGTCGGGCACAACCACCCGAAAATTGTAGAGGCTATCCAAAAGCAAGCCGCGACGATCGACTATTCCCCTTCGTTTAATTTCGGGCACCCAAAAATCTTTGAATTGGCGGCCCGCTTAGTTGAACAGTTCCCAGGCAGTTTAAATCACGCGTTTTTTGTCAACTCTGGATCAGAAGCCGGAGATACCGCTCTTAAAATGGCGATTGCCTATCATCGCATGAAAGGTGATGCGTCCCGCACACGGTTGATCGGCCGCGCACGTGGATATCACGGCGTCGGATTTGGCGGTATCAGTGTTGGCGGAATGGTTAATAATCGAAAGTTCTTCGGTTCGCTGTTGCCAGGCGCAGATCACATGTCGTTCCCATACGACCCAAAGGCGCATGCTTTCACGGTTGGGCAACCGACTATTGATGTTGAACATTACATGCGTGAATTAGAAGACATCATTGCTTTGCATGATGCATCGACGATTGCCGCCGTGATGGTCGAACCATTCGCCGGTTCGGGCGGGGTATATGTTCCTCCGGTGGGATATCTAAACCGGCTGCGGGAAGTAACAAAGAAACATGGCATCTTGCTGATAGTCGATGAGGTGATCACGGCGTTCGGTCGATTGGGTGCGGAAAATGCGGCCAGTGCCTATGGCGTTGAGCCGGACCTTGTTACGCTTGCAAAGGGAATTAATAACGGGTCGGTGCCGATGGGCGCGGTCATTGTACGCAGTGACATCTATGATGCCTTTATGGATGGAACAAAGGCAGGTGTTGAATTTTTTCACGGATATACTTACTCCGGCCATCCATTGGCAGCGGCCGCCGCATTGGCAACACAGGATGTTCTGCAGTCGGAAGGCGTTTATGAAAACGCCCGCAAAATCATACCGATCTTTGAGCAAGCCATCCATTCTCTCAAAGGGGAGCCGAACGTCACGGATATCAGAAATATCGGCCTTGCCTCGGGCGTGACCATCGCGCGACGTCAGAACCCGGGCGACCGCGCAACGGATGTGTTCAAACATGCCTTTGCCAATGGTGTTTACGTTCGAAATAATGGGGACGATTTAGCAATCGCGCCTATACTGACCTTTGGAGAAATCGAGATTGAACAGACTGTTGAGGCAGTTCGCGCCGCCTTGCGCGCCGTAAATTAGGGTAATTGGATATTGCGTGGGTTGCCGGTTGGCTACAACCAGATATTCGCGCGAAGCCTGAATTTCAATATAAACTGAGAAGCGCTCAACCTCCAAGGTTGATCGAGGCAGGTATGACTTGTCTTGGCAAAAATCGATTATGGTGCGCTCTCTAGCGCCATAGGGTGCACTCAATTTAGATAAACAGCTGAAAGCGGCTCGCCGCCTTTTTGTTTAAAATGGCATTGGCGGTGTCGCCCTGCGGCGCGGGTGGGACCAAAATTGGCCTTCAACAATTTCACACCTGGCCCATTTTACATGCCATTTAAGTTCTTTTTGATAGTATATTTCAGCCCACAAATCATTAGGCGGGTGACCGTCAATGAAGTCGACGTCTGCTAATGCAAGACAGCGTTTCAGGATAGGTGACCAGGTTTGCGCCATTACTGCGCCTGTTTGCTTGCCTTTCTTGCCGTGAAAGATGAACGAACCGACCGGCGGTTTGTTGCCTTCCAGTGTTAATTTGAGAAGCCGACGGGTTGCCGGACGTGCTTTTTCGGCGAGGAGCGCGCTTTTCCCAGTAAAATATGGTTTGTCGAAATTCACGATCCAATCAAGGCCGAGCTCAAACGGGGATCGGTCATGGTCGGCGCGAATTGTCGATTCGGCAGTGTTGAAATCCCAACCTGGCATGATGAAGCCAGCTTCGATCCGTACCATTTCTAATGCATCTAGACCGATCAGTCTTATATCGAATAACCCTGTATCTTTTAGCGTGAAGAGCGTGTTCCATAAATCATCAGCACGCGCACGCTCGGCCCAAAGTTCATACCCTAAATCGCCTGTGAAGCCTGTACGAGATACTGTCAGCTCAAAGCCATTTACATTGGTATTCAATATGCCGAAAGGTTTTAGGGTTTCCAAACCCTTGATGCCTGCAGCGGACAGGGCTGAAAAAGATGTAGGTCCCTGTACGGAAAGTGCCGCAATATCGTGGGTCTCTTTTTGAATTGAAACATCAAAACCAATGCTGGACAAAAGCAACCAGTCTAACTGATGGTGCTGCGCACAGAGCCGATAGTCATTCTCGGCCAAGTGAAAGACGGTTCCGTCATCAATAACTTTGCCCTCGTCATTGCACCAAACGACATAAGCAACCCGCCCCACACGGAGCTTAGTTAAATCCCGTGTTACAAGCCGGTTTAGGAACGCGGTCGCATCCGGGCCGGTGATCCGATATTTCTCCATGGGAGTCAGGTCCATGACCGAACATGAACTGCGAATGGCGAAGTATTCAGAAGCCAGCGTATCTGCAATGCGCGGGGATAGGTAGCCGTTCCATCCCGTCCAGTTCTCCGTTTGAGACTGGGCGCGGATGCCGCTGTCAAAAGGTGAAGGCTCATGCGTGCTTAGATAGTTGTGATCGCTCATGACGATTTATCCTTAGTCATTGCGATGATGCGCCGGGCAGCATTCCATCCGGGGAGTCCGGTGATGCCACCGCCAGGATGCGCTGCCGCGCCACATAAGAAAAGGTTTTCGATTGGCGTGTTATATTGCGCTGTACCGTGAATAGGCCGCATCATAAATGACTGATCTATCGCTAATTCGCCATGATGCCAGTGTCCACCGGAGATATTAAATCGCGTTTCAATGTCTTGCGGCGTTAATAGCTCTTTTTGAATTATCTGTGATGGCAAATTAGGTGCGTAGGCGGAAAGTGTGTCTATACAGATTTGGGTGAACTTATCGCGCGCATTATCCCAACCCTGTTTCAAGTGATAAGGTGCGTAACAAATATTAACTGACATGACATGTTGTCCGTCCGGTGCCATTGTGGCGTCGTGAAGACTTGGAATCGTGATTTCCAAAACCGGTTGTTCGGCGTGTTCTCCGTACTTCGTCGGATTAAATGCCCGCTCGATATAGCGCATATCCGGCGCAATTAGCAGTCGGCCTTTTAGATCTTCAGTGGTAAGATTGGTAAAGGAAGGAATATCTTTTAGTGCAAGGTGAAGGCGCGCGACAGAACCATTAGTCCTCGTTTTGCTGATCCGGTGAACAAACATTGCATCGAGATTCGCCGCGCCGGCTAGTTTCAGAAAAGTATTTTTTGCATCTGCGCTGGAGGCCACGATATCCGCCAGCATTGTTTGACCTGAGGCGAGTTGCACACCGTTAGCGCGGTCATTCTCAATGATAACTTTTTCAACCCATGCATCGGTTTTGATATCGACGCCGGCAGCGATAGCGCTCGCCTCCAATTCCCGATGGAGACTGTCGACTTTTGTTGCAACACTTGGTTCGCTGTGGGTTTCGGCAAAAAGCCGGGTTAGATAAGTGAGTACCGTCGTCGGAGTCCGCGGTGCCATGTGATGGCCCATCACGGCGTCGACTGAAATGGCAGCTTTCACTAATTTGTTATCGAACAGTTCATTGAGAACATCATAAATATTGATCCCACCGACACGGAGGAACTCTCTCATGGATGATGCACCAAGCCCAAAGCGCAGTGACCATCCCAGTTTTGCGAGGGTGAACTGGTCGCCTCGATCCATATTTTTCAGTCGTGGGGGGCGGTTTAGCAGGAGAGGTGTCAAGGCCTTTGCATAGGACAGAAATTCCTTGCGAAATGATGCGTATGCGGCCTGGTCGACGTCAGAGACGGATGTACCTTCAACCTTATCGCCGTAAAAATGGATATGCGCACCTTGTCCGTCTAATGCAATTGTTTTCGTTTTCGTCCCGGTGGACTTAGAGGTTAGATTTAGTGCCTGGCGAAGTTTCGGGTGCAGTTCGGTATGAATGTGCGCGAGGCCGGGTGAGAAAAATCCGGGTGCAAATTCAAGGTCCGGGGCGTTTGCGATTGACGAACGCCCTTCGAGAAGTGTGACGGCATGTCCTGCCTTGGCGAGCAATGTTGCGCAGATAAGTCCATTATGGCCGCCACCAATGACGATTGCACGGGTTGACTCAGTCATCGCCGAAGTCCTCGGGTGTCGTGTCGGATTTGTTCAAGTCGCGGAGGATTTCACGTGCGGCATTTGCGCCGGGTGCCCCCATGACGCCGCCGCCGGGGTGCGTTGACGAGCTGCACATATACATGTTTTTCACCGGTCCTCGATATTGCGCGTAGCCAGGGAAGGGGCGATTGAACAAAAGTTGATCGAGTGTGAGTTCACCCTGGAATATATTACCCTCGGTGAGGCCAACTTCTGCCTCTAATTCGCGCGGTGTACGAATTTCCGCGTGTAAGAGCACATCATAAAAATTCGGGCTGTATTCGGCTAATTGATCAAGAACGGTTTTACCAAATGCATCGCGTTTGGCGTCGGTCCAACCGCCTTCCGGTTCAACGGGGCAGTATTGTACAAAGACGCTCATCATATGCTTGCCTGGCGGTGCCATGGTAGGGTCAAACTGGGTCGGTATGACTGTATCCGTGTAAGGATCGCTGGACCAACGATCCTCTTTCCAATCGTCATAGGCCCGCTCTAGGCGTTCTAAAGTGTCGCTGAAATGCAAATGGCCAAGGGTCAGTGGTGATCCCGGTGGTAATGCGGGAAATTCGGGCATCGCATCAAGGGCAATATTTAATTTTCCGGATGATCCGCGTATTTTAAAGTTCTTCGCACGTTTCACGACATCGCCGGGAAGGTCCTCCGAGTGCATCACATTCAAAAATGTTCTCTTGGCGTCGAGGTTTGATACTACAATCTTGGCACGAAGGGTTTCACCGTTTTTGAGTGTGACGCCGGTTGCCCGCTGGTTGGAGACATTAATGTTTGTTACTTCAGCATCGGTTCGAATGCTACCGCCATGGGCGCAAAATGCCGATGCGAGTGCCTTTGAGACAGACCCCATGCCGCCACGCGCGAAACCCCAAGACCCTATGCTGCCATCAACATCGCCCATGGCATGGTGGAGCAAAACATAAGCTGTGCCCGGAGAATATACACCCAGCCCCGTACCGATGATGCTGCCGCCAGAATAGTGTGCGAGGATAACGTCACTCTCAAAATACTCTTCCAGATACTCGGCGATGGACATTGTGAAAAAACGGATGAACTCATAAAGCTGGCTTTCTGACAGTTCGTAGAATTTTTTCAGTAAATAGGCGAACTCCATCGCGTCGCGCGGGCGGAATGTGCCGGGATCCGGCGGTGTGCGAAGCAGAAAACCACGGATAAGCCGGCACCACTTCATGAGATCAGCGTTGAAGCGGACGACGGCATCCGCGTCACGTTGTGAGTGGCGTGCAATCTCACGCCTTTGAATATCGTGGTGGTGGTAGCTACCGAAATAATCACCGTTTTGTTTGAAGGTAACACCACCTTGCAGGGGGACGACTTCCAATCCGTGACGGCCAAGGTCTAATGCCTGATAAATTTCTGGCCGGAACAAACTGCAGACATAGGAACAGTTAGAGTACTTCCAGCCGTCATAAAGCTCTCGGCTAACCGTTGCGCCGCCGATATGCGCATTTTTCTCCAACACCAGAACGTCCAACCCAGCTTTCGCCAGGAATGCCGCATTTGTCAGGCCATTATGGCCCGCGCCGATGATGATTGCGTCATAGTTTTTTGTAATGGTCATTGGATAAACTTGATTGTCATTTATTGCTCGGCATCAAGGGTAAAGTAATAGGTATAAAACTCATCATCCCTTTCCCATCCAAGTTTTTCATACAGTGCCTGGCCGGGTTGGTTTGTATGTGCGGTCTCGAGTTTCAGCCACGCCGCGCCTCGCGCTGCAGCGTAAGATTGCGCCGTTTGAAGAAGTTGAGCCGCTATGCCATTGCGGCGCGCCGTTGGGGTTACAAACAAATCGTAAAGCACGAAAACAGGGGCCGCCGCGACTGAGCAAAAAGTCGGGTACAAAAGTGTGAACCCGACAGCCGCCCCGTTATTTTCGCGGGCAAGAAAGATGACGGCTTCATCTTTCTTGAGGCGTGTTTCGATAAATTCGCGCGCCAGGCGTAGATCAGATGGCTGATCGTAAAACTGTCGGTAAGCATCAAAAAGAGGTGCTATATCATCAGTATCGGAAGTTGCTGCGCGTATGATGTCTATCATTAGGCTATCTTTGTTTGGTGTCGTCTGACGAACCCGCAAGGAGCTAGGTCGTTAGATCCCGATAGGTCTCATCAAGACTTTTCTCGATCAGGGCGAACATTTCATCGATTTCGGACTCAGTGATAACGAGCGGCGGCGATAAAAACATAGTGTCCCCGACCGCGCGCATGATGACGCCATTTTCAAAGCAGTGCGTGCGACAGGCCATACCGGCAGAGCCTTCTGGTTCGAACCTTGTTTTGTGTGCCTTATCTTTAACCAGTTCCATCGCGCCGAGCATGCCGATGCCACGGGTCTGGCCAATCAGCGGGTGTGCGTTGAGCGCCTTCAACGCGTTCTGGAAATAGGCACTTGTTTTTTTTCCTCTGGCACCAACGAGATCCCATTCTTCAATGAGTTCTATGTTTCTGAGCGAAATAGCGCATGACACAGGGTGTCCGGAGTAAGTGAAGCCATGGGCCATCTCTGTGTCTGCGGCGATAAGGGTATTCGCGATCTCATCATTCAGCGCTACGGCGGAGATCGGCGTGTAGCCGCTGGACATGCCTTTCGCCATGGTGATGATGTCCGGTGTATAACCAAATGTCTGGCA
>SHAI01000068.1 GCA_004213235.1 Parvularculaceae bacterium | reverse complement strand
TCTATTTGTGCCGCTGCGGGAACAATCGCACTGGTGCCCATAAAGCTGAGAAGGATAGCAATTAGTGACTGTCTGCTTGATCTCATCGAAACTCTCCGCGAATGGAATTCCTTACCGCATGACCGTTACCGCTGTGATGCGTGTTCACCCTGGCATACATTATCGGGGCCACCATGGTTATGGGGTTTTAATGGAAGTAATCTAGTGCCAATTGGCGCAAATTTGTGGCGGTTTATCGCCTTTTTGTTATTTTCCATGCTCTTGTCGGCTGGAAAAATCTCCGCGCCGCAGCCGCAGGGCAGTCGGCAGGACAACCAGGGTACAAATCAGCGTAAATGCGATGGCGATCGACAAAAGCTGACCCATGCTGGCCGTTCCCCGGTGTTGAGACAGCATAAGACTACCAAATGAAGCGACGGTTGTGGCTGCTGCGAAGAAAACCGCGCGCGGCGTGGAGGCACCAAATACCCCATCGCTGGTCACATGATGGCGATGGCGCATGACAAGGTGAATGCCGCTATCCACGCCGATGCCCAGCAATAGGGGTAACACAATCACATTGGCGTAATTAAACGGAATATCAAACGCCGCGCTTGCTCCAAGTGTGAGGACGGCTGCGAGGCCAATCGGGAATAACATCAGCAGCACGTCGCTGAACCGTCTTAGAATACACCACAAGAAAAATGAGATCGCGGCAAAGGCGATAATTGTCGCTTGCAACATTGCCCCCGCAATCACGCTGCCAGCAGCTTCGGTCTGTGCTGCCCCGCCGGCAATGCCTGGAATGGCAGTGCGCACCTCTTTGACGAAAGCACGCATTGCCGATGGCTCTCTCACATCTTGGGCCGGCAAAATATCTACCCGCCAGATCCCGGATGAAGACTTATATCGCGCCACAATCGGGGCGGGCAGCGTGTCGGCGTCGACAAAATCTGCGTTAAACTGAGCAAACAATATTGTTACTAATTGCGGCCAGTAATGAAAAACCTGATCACCGAATTGATCCATTAATTCCGGGGTTTCGATCATTCTGCCAAGCGCGTCGGAGAGTTGCCTTGCCGATGAGCCGTCACCATAGGTATTGGACAATCGATCTCTTAGCCGGATTGCGCCCGCAAGATCGCTATCTGGCGTGCCCTGACGTTTGTTGGCATCGGGCCTGGTCAGATCAACATTGGCGACAAAGGCTAGCGACCCTGCGGCAAAATCAATCTGTTCCAATTTATCATCCTGGTTCGCCGGGATGAAACTTGCCAGCGTGCGGGCGCTGCGTACCGTGCTGAGGGTTTCGGCCGTGGTCGCGAGTTGGAGGGCCTTTTCACCACTATGCGCCAATGCGCTCAATCGATAGGGGATTGTATCTTCGTCTTTGAACAGCGCGTTGAAGCCGATTACTGATGGGCTTTTCGGGTCACGAAGACCCATGGGGTCGGCGTCAAATCGTGCTTGTGGTGCCATGGTAAGCGCAAAGCCGCCCAAAATGATCATCACAATAGATACGGGAATTGATCCGCGCGAGACCTTGGCGAAGACATCGCCATCGATTTTTCGTTTGGCTTTTTTCTGAACAATATTCAGCGCACCGAGCGCAGCCGGTAAAAAAGTGATCGCGACGAAAAAGGCTATTATCACCCCGGCACCGGCGATAATGCCGAGCTGGGCAATCCCGTCGAATTTGGTTGGTATGAACGCCAGAAAGCCAATGGCCGTTGTCGGCGCGGCGAGGGCAAGGCCCGCACCAACATCATGGGTGGCACCACGCAGGACGCGGCGGACCGATGCGTTCATGGCCTGTCGTTCCTGAAAATGCAGCAGAAGGTGGATGGCAAAGTCGAGCCCAAGGCCCACGAGCAACACGGTGAATGCCACAGATACCAAGTTTAACTTACCAATTGTCAGTGCCGCGAAGCCGGCTGTAAGCACAATTGTGATGATCAGCGATAACAAAGTCAGGCATGCCAGTGCGATCGATCGGTAGGCGATCGTCAGAAGTATGGCGACCAGCACAAAGGAAAAGGCAAAAGACAATCCGATGCCAGTCGTCACGGAGGAAAGTTCATCCGCACGCAGGGCAGGATCACCCGTCACATATGTTTTTACGCGGCCATCAAATTCAACGGAAAGCTGATCGATTTCCGCCTGTAGGGTGCGTAAAGCTGGTCGCGCCGGTTGTAGGCGGGCGAAGTCTAGGAACGGTGTTGCATAAAGAAGGCGGGTCGCGACGGCTGCGTCACTACCTGGATCAAGCGCCCCCAGCCAGGAAAATGGCGCTGGTTCGCCTCTAATTGTCGCCGCGGCGGTCCGCTCCAGGGCGGCATAAATCTCCTGCAGCGTGTCTTGGCCGATATCCGCTTCCTCAGCGAGGGAATCATTTTCGGCGAGTGTCTTTAAAAATGTGCCGAGGCTGGGATCGTCTATCAGGGTTTCGAAGAGGCCAGCAGCTTTTGTCAGGCGGTCCAGGCGATCCGTCAGATCATCTTGTGGTAAGTAAAGCAGCCCATTCTCGCGGAAGAAACTGTCCGTTGACGGGGCGAAAACGTCTGAAAACAATTGATCGGGCCTGTTCAGACGGGCCGCAAGGGCAGCGGTAAACGCTTCAGCATCGTCAATACTCGGGGCTTCCACGATGACAACAACTTCCCGTTTGATGTTCGGGAAGGCGTCGCGAAGCGCAATGGCTTTAACCTGAAAATCAAGGTTTGGGTCCAACATGGCACTTGTGTCCGTGTCGACAGTAAGGCGCGTGGCGGCGATATAGGCCGCACACAAGGTTAATCCGAGAATGGCACTCAGAACGAGCCATCCGCCAGCACGGGCGGCGGACGTCCATTTGATCATGCTGGCCTCTATCCATCGGATCATGGTTCAGGGCTTTCCTGTTGCAATGCGGCAAATACATTTACCCGAAGCGGGCCGTTCTTGGTACCATAAGATAAAAGGCTTTGGGCGAGCGTGAATAGACTATCGTTCTTGATGGCGCGCGCGCTGTCGGGTATCGCTCCACATCTCACCCCTCTGTAACGGAAAACAACCTTCATGCGTGATTTCACTAAAGAGTTAAGCCTTCTTGATGGCAGGCGCGCCGACATGACCGAGACCCTTAAGTCCTGGTGTGATGTCAATTCCGGGAGTCGCAATCTGGATGGCCTCGCGCAGATGCGGGATTTGTTGGCCGATGCATTCGCTCGATTGGGCGCGGACGTTGAGATCGTTCCCTCACAGGCGCATGAGATTGTGACCAATGATGGCAGGATCGTAACCCAGCCCGTCGGCGATTGTTTGAGGATCGTAAAGCGCCCCCAGGCCCCGGTTCGGGTCATGCTCGCTGGTCACATGGATACGGTTTTTCCCAAGGATCATGCCTTCCAATCCTGGCGCATGATTGACGCTGATACGATGAATGCGCCCGGGTCGGCGGACATGAAAGGTGGCCTTCTGGTGATGCTCCATGCGCTCGACGTTCTGGAACAGTCGAGTGTGGCCGATCAAATCGGGTTTGAAGTCATCGTGAATGCCGATGAAGAAATCGGCTCCCATGGTTCGCTGAAACTTATCGGTGAAGCTGCGCAACGCGCCCATTTCGCGTGCGTCTATGAGCCTTCTTTGGCGGATGGCACCCTTGCGGGCGCACGAAAAGGAAGTGGCAATTTCTCGGCGATTTTCTCCGGGCGAAGCGCGCACGCTGGCCGTGAGCATCATCTGGGGCGAAATGCGCTGATTGCGGCGGCCCGGTTCGCCGATCAAATGGATCGGCTGAGCGGTGGACGCGATGGTCTAACCGTCAACGTTGCACGGATTGAGGGCGGCGGGCCGAACAATGTTGTGCCTGACCGGGCTGTGGTCCGGTTTAATATACGCGTGGAGCTGTCCGATGACGCAGATTGGGTCACACAGCGCATTGATGAATTGATCGCTGAGACCAATGGTCTGGACGGTTATGGCGCTCAGTTGCATGGCGGTTTTGGGCGCCCGCCCAAGCCTATGACCCCGCAATTAGAGGCATTCTTCAATGCCGTTAAAGCCATCGGCGTAGAGTTAGGCCAAACCATCGCCTGGAAAGCAACCGGCGGGTGCTGTGACGGTAATAACATCGCGGCGGTAGGCACGCCGGTGATAGACACCTTGGGCGTGCGCGGTGCGCATATTCACAGTACAGATGAATATGTGCGCCTGGACAGTTTGGAAGAGCGCGCAAAACTCTCCGCGTTACTGCTGATGCGCGTTGCTGCTGGTGATATTCCCAATCCCGGTCGGTCGGTTTAAGGGGCTCGAAATAGATGATGATGCCGATCATACGCCCTGTCCGAATGAACGACTTTGAGGCTATTCACGAACTCGCGAAAAAATCTGGCGGTGGTATGACCAATCTCCCCGCTGACCGCGATACCCTCATGGGGCGGATTGAAAAGGCTGTTCACAGTTTTGACGCGAACGCCCAAGAGCCGGGGCCAGAAGTTTATCTGATGGTTCTGGAAGTGGACGGTGATGTACTCGGCACGGCGGCAGTTTTTTCGTCTATCGGCCTTGAGTTCGGTTTCGTCAACTACAAGCTGAATTGGGTATTTCACGCATCGGAGCAATTGGGTAAACAGAAAAAACACTGTCTGCTCGTGCCAACGCATGACTTCACCGGCGCGTCGGAAGTTGGGTCCCTGTTCTTGTCAGACACCCTAAGGGGAACTGGTTTTGGCAAAATGCTCGCCCGTTCGCGCTATTTGTTCATGGCGCAAAAGCCGGAAATCTTTGCCGAACCAGTGTGTGCTGAATTGCGCGGATGGCGCGCGCCAGATGGCGAGCAACCCTTCTGGGATGCATTGGGGCGTCCCTTCTTTGACATGGATTTTGAGGAGGCCGACATCCATAATTCGGCGGCTGGTAATCAGTTTATCGCGGATCTCATGCCGCGCAGCGCCATTTATGAAGGCCTGCTCCCCCAAAGCGCGCGCGCATGTATCGGGAAACCACATGATGCGGCCCGTCCTGCGCTTGAATTGTTAGAGCGTGAAGGTTTTACCTATAATGGGTATGTGGACATTTTCGATGGTGGACCGCTTGTGTCGGCCCGTAGCCGCGATATCGCGACAATTCGAGATAGCCGATTGCTCCGCGTAAAAATCGGAACACCTAAAGAAACAGAAACAGGGCTATTGGCCGCTGGCGCAGTCGCAGACTTTCGCGCGACGCGCGATTTCGCTGACCTTGGTGGCGAGAACGAAGACCAGGTGATTATTAGTCAGTCAACGGCGGACCTTTTGCGCGTCGAGAACGATCAGGAAATAAGGTGGGTAGCATGGTAAGTACGCATTCCGGTCAAAGCTATATTGGTGGACAATGGCGCGCAGGTTCCTCTGAGGAAGATATAGTTTCGGTCAATCCATCTACTGGCGAGCTTTTGTTCAATGGCAAGGCGGCATCGCCGGACGACGTGTCGGATGCTGTTGGTGCCGCGCGTGCGGCGTTTCGGGATTGGGCGTTGGCACCATTAAGTGATCGAATAGCAGTCCTGCAAAAATACAAGGAAATTATCCTCCAGAACGCGGAAGAGCTTGCATCGCTTATCTCACGCGAGACGGGCAAGCCGTTTTGGGAAACAAAAACCGAGGCCGCCGCAGTAGCGGGCAAAGTTGACATTTCCATTCGAGCCTATGATGAGCGAACCGGCGAAAAGGAAACCGCCACTGGCGCAACGCGCGGTATATTGCGCCATAAGCCTCATGGCGTTATGGCGGTATTGGGCCCGTACAATTTTCCTGCGCACTTACCTAATGGACATATTGTTCCTGCACTGATTGCGGGAAATACGGTCGTATTCAAGCCGAGCGAATTAACGCCTGGGCCGGGTGCATTTATTATCTCCGCATTGGAAGAGGCCGGTGTTCCCGCGGGCGTCGTCAACTTGGTTCATGGTGCGCGCGCGACAGGCGCCGCGCTCAGCGGGCAGGATGACATTGACGGTGTGTTGTTTACCGGCGGCGCGAAAACCGGCCTTGCGCTAAGTCGTCAGTTTGCGGATAAGCCAGAGAAGATTTTGGCGCTAGAGCTTGGCGGAAACAATCCGCTCATCTGGTGGAACACGCAAGACATTGAAGCTGCTGCCTTTGCGGTGGTGCAGTCTGCTTTTCTCACTGCCGGGCAGCGCTGCACGTGTGCACGTCGGTTGATTGTGCCGGAAGGTTCTGAAGGCGATCGATATATTGAGGCGGTCGTGGCCCTGAGGGATCGATTGATTATTGGTGATCCCTTTGACACGCCGCAGCCCTTTATGGGGCCGGTGATTTCCCCGCACGCAGCAAGTGGTTTGGAGCGCGCATTTGACCAGTTTGTTGAAAAAGGCGGCGCGGCGATCCGCAATTTGTCGGTGAAAGCGGAAGGCAGTGCATTTGTCACGCCGGGCATTATCGATATGACCGATGGGGATGCGTTGCGGGACGAGGAACATTTTGGCCCGCTATTGCAGATCTATCGTGTTGCCAACTTTGATGATGCGATTAATCGCGCAAATGCCACCCGGTTTGGATTATCTGCTGGTCTATTGAGTGATGATGAGGGCCAGTGGCAGCAATTTTTAGCGTTGTCCAGGGCTGGCATTGTGAACTGGAACCGGCAAACAACGGGGGCGAGTTCAGCGGCACCCTTTGGTGGGATCGGACATTCGGGAAATCACCGTCCAAGTGCCTATTATGCGGCGGACTATTGCGCCTATCCAGTGGCGTCCATGGAGGGGGAAGAACTTGTCATGCCTGATACGCTGGTGGGGATAAAAGCTTCGTAAGGGCGGTATCTTATCGCAGTTGTGCTCGAACTCTGGGCCGCTCGGCCGCCAGGAAACGGAGCCCGGCGAACATAAATTAATTCTGGCGCTGAACGGTGTGGCATTGTTTGTCGTTGCCAATACTCAGGCGTTGGAAATCGGTGCGTAATGTAGATGCCGCCGAAGCGGACCCTATCCGGTGTCCGGTATGTTTCAGGCGGCAGCCAGCAAGCCGGGATTCACGCCGCGGCGGTGTCGTGTTTTTTAAACTAGTTAGAAGAAGGTGGTCATGAGCGGTTTCCAGGAAGTGAATTTCGATGGCCTCATTGGGCCAACACACAATTATGCTGGATTGGCGCTCGGCAATCTTGCAGCGGCGGAGAATGCAGGTGATGTCTCAAACCCGCGCGCCGCGGCATTGCAAGGCCTTATCAAGATGCGCGCGGTCATGGACCTTGGGCTTGTCCAGGGTTTTCTGCCGCCGCAATCGCGGCCACATCTTCATACACTGCGGGGGCTTGGTTTTTCCGGAACTGACAAACAGATAATTTCCGCTGCCGTGACGCATTCACCCGGTTTGCTTGCCAATGTTTATTCTGCGTCCTGCATGTGGACGGCCAATGCGGCGACGGTAGCACCTTCTCTGGACACACAAGATGGGCGCGTGCACTTTACACCAGCAAATCTTGCCCGGAATTTTCACCGGGCAATAGAGCCGGACCAAACGGCGTTAGCCCTGAAACATATTTTCGCTGACCCATCATTTTTTGTACATCACCCCCCGCTCCCGGGCGGTATTCACTTTGGCGATGAAGGTGCGGCAAATCATGGCCGTCTTGCCGCGTCTCACGCTGCACCCGGCGTGCATTTATTCGTGTACGGCGAGGATGGTGATCGATTTCCTGCGCGCCAGAAACTGGCGGCAAGCCAGGCTGTTGCCCGGAGCCATGGTTTAGCCGGTGACAAGACCGTTTATGTGCAACAATCAAAGGCGGCGCTGGATGCGGGTGCATTTCACAATGACGTCGTCGGTGTCGCTAATGAGCAGGTATTATTTCTGCACGAACAAAGTTTTGAAAACCGTGAAGCGGCCTATGCGGCTATTCGCGCGGCTGCGCCGAATGTGCAAATCGTTGAAGCATCTTCCGATGATGTGTCGTTGCAGGACGCGGTGGGATCCTACCTCTTCAATTCGCAGCTTCTCACCTTGCCCGATGGCACGCAGGCGCTGATTTTGCCCACTGAGTCGGCTGAAAATCCCAGGGTTAAGGCGTTTCTTGATAAAATGATTGCAGGAAACGGACCGATTGCTTCGGTGCATTTTCTGAACGTGCGTGAAAGCATGCGCAATGGTGGTGGACCAGCCTGTCTCAGGCTGCGCGTGGTCCTGTCTGACAGCGAGCTATCTGCGGTAGATCAAAACTTTATTCTTAGTGCTGAAAAAATAGACAAACTGGAAGCATGGGTACGGGATCATTATCGAGATCGCCTCTCGCCCGATGATCTGCGTGATCCGGATTTCATGGATGAGGCGTTTGGGGCGCTAGATGCCCTTACTCAACTGTTGGGCATGGGGTCGTTTTACGATTTCCAAAATTGATGGGGCACTTGGCCCGCGCCGTAATGACAGCTCATGCTGCGCGCGCCTCAGACCGATCTTGGATCCGTTACCGGGAGAACCGTTTTTTGCTCAACTTCGCGGAGCGTGAAGCTGGACTCCACTGTTGCCACATTCGGCATGCGTAGAATTGTTTCGGAAAGAAACGATTCATACGCGCTCAATGTCGGAATGGCGACGCGGAGGAAATAATCGAACTTTCCTGTCACGAGGTGGCACTCCATGACTTCCGGTCGTGATTTCACCGCGGCTTCGAACTCTTTCAGGGAAATGTCGTCTTCACGCTCGAGCTTGACCAGGATGAGCACCGTGACGTTTACACCCAGGGCTTCGCGGTTTACCTCCGCGTGATACCCCTTGATAATGCCGTCAGTTTCAAGGCGGCGAAGCCGCCTGAGGCATGGCGTTGGCGAGAGTCCGACCCGCTCAGCGAGTTCCGCATTTGTGATGCGCGCGTTTTCCTGCAAATTCCGCAGGATTTTGTGGTCGATCTGGTCGAGCTTCATGTGGGATCCAAAACGGTTTTAACAATGGTGCTGCCTCTATTTAGCAGCTTCTGCTATGTGTCAAGCCAGAAACGCGCGATTACTGTTACGGAGCCGAAGCGATGGCTATTGCGCTATTAATCGGCTTGCCGCGCGGGCAGCGCGGGCCTAAACCCCCAGCATCAACCCGTGTGGAAGAGGTTTTCGGTGCATCGAGAAGTCTTACAAAAGCGCCGAGGCAGAAGGGAAAGTTTCCTATGAAACGCGAAGTCTTAGACGTGGAAGGATGGCGTGAAGTCGTCGCTTTTGAGGATGACGCATCAGGCCTAAAGGCGATCGTTGCAATCCATAATGCGGCGCTCGGCCCAGGGTGCGGTGGCACGCGCATCCGGCCATACGGCTCATTCGAGGAAGCGCTTGAGGACGTTAAAAAACTCTCGCGCGGCATGACCTACAAAAACGCCCTTGGCGGCATCCCGTTTGGCGGCGGGAAAGCTGTAATCATTGCTGATCCGAAAACCGACAAGACCCCGGAGCTGTTTCAAGCTTACGGCAAAGCGATCGATAGTTTGGAGGGGCGCTACTACACTGCGGAAGACTCCGGTGTCACAGAACACGACCTTCAAATCGTGCGCGAGCAAACACCATTTGTCGCAGGGGTTGCCAGCGAGGGGGAGGGCGGCAATCCATCGCCCTTCACGGCGCGCGGCGTTTGGCGGGGCATCCAGTCCGCCGCCAGATTTAAGTTTGGTGCCGCGTCCCTGGAGCAAATAACCGTTGCGATTTTGGGTGTTGGCGCTGTCGGGATGGAATTGGCGCGCCTGCTGCACACGGAAGGGGCTAAGCTCATTGTCGCAGATGTTGACCAGGCTGCGACGGCGAAGGCGGCGGAACAATTTGGCGCAGAGATTGTCGCGCCGGAAGATTGTATCGCTGCACGTGCGGATGTCTTTAGTCCGTGTGCACTTGGCGGCGCGATACGCAGCGGTGAGATTGAACGCTTGCACGCGGCAATTGTCGCTGGTGCGGCGAACAATCAGCTTGCTACGCCTGAAATGGACGCGGCCTTACGGGA
Source organism: Parvularculaceae bacterium (assembly GCA_004213235.1). GTDB lineage: Bacteria > Pseudomonadota > Alphaproteobacteria > Caulobacterales > Parvularculaceae > MED-G105. The sequence goes on along the minus strand of SHAI01000068.1, from coordinate 992 downwards.
GCGGGATATTCTGTACGCACCAGATTATGTAATCAATGCTGCAGGCGTGATCAGTGTTGGCCTTGAGATTTTGAATGAATGGTGCGCAGAGGAAATGAATGCACGTATCGATCATATTGGTCCGACATTGCGGCGCATATTTGAGCGTGCAGAAGAAGAAGGTCGGCCGACCGGAGAAATAGCCGATCGCATGGCCATGGAAATTATCTCCCGCGCGGCAGCGGCGTAAACCCAGTAATTCCGATATCGGAGAAAAAAATGTCAGATGAAATTGTCGTAATAGGTGCAGCGCGCACGCCAATCGGGAACTTTAACGGATCTTTCGCCGGTGTTGCTGCAACGACGCTTGGTGCCAAAGCAATTTCAGCCGCGGTGGATCGCGCCGGTGTTGAGGGGGCAAAAGTTGATGAGGTTCTGATGGGGTGTGTGTTGCCCGCGGGCCTGGGGCAGGCACCCGCACGCCAGGCAGCACTGGGCGCAGGCATGCCCGAAGCGACGCCGTGTGCTACCGTGAACAAAGTGTGTGGCTCGGGCATGAAAACGGTCATGATGGCACATGACGCGCTGAAGGCAGGCTCGTCGAATGTTGTCGTCGCCGGCGGCATGGAGGCAATGACCAACGCCCCTCATCTGCTTCCAACAGGACGCGCTGGAATCAAGTTCGGGCACGGTGAAATTCTCGACCACATGGCATTCGACGGTTTAGAAGACGCCTATACCAAACGGACTGCCATGGGCGTTTTTGCCGAAAAATGCGCACGCGAATGGCACTTTTCCCGAGAAGAGCAGGACGCGTATTCAGTTCGTTCGGTAAGCCGTGCCCAGACGGCGATAAAGGATGGTTTGTTCCGCGCGGAAATAGCGCCGGTTGATGTCAAGACCCGCAAAGGAACCATAGAAATCCTCGATGATGAAAAGCCCGGACTAATTTCCGCCGAAAAGATACCGAACTTGCGACCGGCATTTGAGAAGGATGGCTCGGTAACGGCGGG
>SHAI01000067.1 GCA_004213235.1 Parvularculaceae bacterium | reverse complement strand
ACACCTGATGTCATGGTCAATAATTGCTCAATCGTCACATCTTTGTAGGGCGATTGGGAAAGTTCCGGGATATAGCGGGTGACGGGGGTGTCTACGCTTTCGATATATCCATCCTTAATGGCGGCACCAACAAGCGTGGATGTAATCGATTTGCCTACGGAGAAGCTTGTCCAGCGGCCGGCATCAGAAAAATCCAGCCCATAGCGCTCCATCCGGATTTTTCCCTTGTGTAAGATCACAACGGCAGAGTGTCGGTTTTCCTCAAAATATGCGTCGAAATTCATGTCCAGTTTTAATGGCAACCCCTGAGGCAGTTCTCGTTGTGTTGTTGCGGTAATTTTATTTGTTTTCGTGACGAGCGATAACCGGTCGAGCATGCGAAACCCGGCGTCTCTCTGGGACTGATTCCAGAAAAGAACGTCTTTGTTCTTCGGCGGATCGGCGAGTAAAGCGCGCCATTCCGGACCAATTAGCCGCCAGCCGGTCAGAGCTGCGACAATTACTAACATCAATAACCCGATTGAGCGAAGCGGCAGTGAGGCCATGTCAACACCAATTGTTTGAGCGATAAGCCATCAAACTACGCCATCCGCGCCATGAAATATAGTGTTTAAGGCTGTCATACTGCTGCCCCATCACGCGGTCAGATGCCTGCTATCTGACGTGACGAAATATCTCGCGGCTAAACGTAGACCGATCGAAGGCGTGTTTCTATCTAATCCCGATGCTGAGCAAGAATAGCATTCAGCCCTTCGCGATATGTTGGGTAAGCGAGGGATACACCGAGTTCATTTTTGATCCGATCGTTTTTGACCCTTTTATTATCAGCATAGAAACTGCGTGCCATTTCTGATAAGTCTGTAGTATCGAATGGCTCTTCCGGTGGCGGCGCAACACCAAGTAATTCGCAGGCATATTCGATGACATCCTGCGGCGGTGCCGGCTCGTCATCTGCAACATTGTAAACAGCATTCTTGGTCGGGCGGGAGAGGGCGGCCAGAACGGTCGTGGCGATATCATCAACATGCGCGCGGCTGAATACCTGGTCCGGCTTTATGATACGCCGCGCTTTACCCGCACGGATGCTGTCTATTGCCGAACGGCCCGGGCCATATATGCCTGGCAACCGAAATATGGCCGCAGGCACGTTCATAGCTGCCGCGATGCTGCGCCATTTTTCCTCAGCAGCTATTCGATTTAACCCGCGTCTTGAGCCGGCCATAAGTGGGCTATCTTCATCCACCCAGGCACCATTGTAATTCCCATAAACGCCATTTGACGACAAATACCCAATCCATCCCGGCGGCGTGGCGGCAAAGACCTTTTCCGCGGCACGTGCGGCTGGACATCCAATATCGTCAGGCCCCGTGGAGATAAGGACGGCGTCAACATTTGCTACCAGCCGGGCGCTGAGTTCACGACCGTCCCAGTGATATGGTTCAATTCCTTCGGCGGCCATTTCAGCGGCTTTGTCTGGCTTGCGCGTTGTACCAATCACATGCCATTCGCCAGATAGCTGGCGCGTCAATGCGCGTGCGGCATACCCAAAACCGAGGCATAGAATTTTTTTACTCATACAGTCTTTCTCCTTGGGGCAAGACCGGCCTAGGATAGAACCTAGGTAAACAACTCATGTTACAGGTGGCCCCGTGCGCGCAATCAGCTTTCCCGTCTCCTGCATTTTCCTGCTTATGGCAAGTGTACAGGCTAAAACGATAGATGGCATCTATAATACCGGCGCTTCCCAGGAGGAAGATGGTCCATCGGGGACGCTGGACGTCGAGTTCCATCCCTGTGCGGATGATGAAGAACGAAGCTGCGGTACTATTGTTAGGGTCAACAATCCCACTCCGAACTCTGGCGATACACTGCCCGACGGCAGTCCGATCATTGGTTTCACAATGATAACGGGCCTGAAGGATAAAGGTGATGGAGAATATCGCGGCGGCAAGATCAACGCCATCGATGAAAGCCTGAGCAAGGATGAGATGATCTGGTATGGCGTTAAAATTGACCAGGAAGATGAACAACTAAAAGTCAAAGGGTGCCTCGGTTTTATCTGCCCAAAGACAATGTACTGGAAGAAAGTCAACCCGGTGGTTGAGGCGGCTGGCGAGTAGATCAAAACGTAATGCCGCGGGTTTTCATTGGTCTAACAATCCCGGATGACATCGGCGACCAGCTCCTTGACCTTCAAACGGGCCTGGATGGTGTTCGTTGGGTGGCGTTTGACAATTTCCATTTGACGCTTGCGTTTGTTGGTGACGTTGATCGCACGCATCTGGCGGACATCGACGCCGCCCTCTGGGGTATTTCGGCTGACGCTTTCTCGCTGACATTGGCGGGCGGGGGAATCTTCGGAACGACATCGCCCCGGGCCGTTTGGGCAGGCGTCCAGGCCAATCCACAACTCGATCATTTGCAGGAAAAAGTTGCGCAAGCGTTGCGCCGTGCCGGTGCGAAAGTAGACTCACGCAAATTCACACCCCATGTCACGCTCGCTTATTGCCGCGGCGTTGGGCCCGCCGCCGCGCAGACTTGGCAACAGCGGCATAATTTATTTGTCACCGATCCTTTTGATGTCGATGGAATTCACCTGTTTCAATCATGCGCTGGCAAGGCCGGTGTCTATTATGAAAGCCTGGCAGATTACCCGCTTTCATCTTCCAGGTGATCGAGAAATCCCTCTGCGCCTTGTTCCAATAAATTCAGAACATGCTCAAAGCCGGCGTCGCCGCCATAATATGGGTCCGGCGTTTCTCGCTCCGAACTTGACGCGAAATCCAGGAACAAACGAATATCACATTCCCGATTTGGCGGTGCCATTGCCAATAGGTCACCTTGATTACTCAGGTCCATCGCAAGCAAGTAATCGAATGTGTAAAAATCTGATAATTCAACCTGCCGCGCGCGCAAATGATCCAGCTTGTAACCACGTTTGCCAGCGGTTTTAATCATGCGTGCATCAGGGGGGTCCCCCACATGCCACCCACCAGTGCCTGCCGATTCGATATATAGATCCAATCCACGGTCTTTGGCCTTTTTGCGCAAGATGCCCTCCGCGGCCGGAGACCGGCAAATATTCCCAAGGCAGACGAAAAGAATGCGTGACATAAAACTGATATTCCAATCTTTTTCCGGGAAGGAAAGTCAAAACGAATTGATTGCGCCGTTGGCGTTTGGTTCGGCGCAGATACTGGCGCAATTCTTCTAATTTAAGGTATTCTAGGCGGAGTCGGTTTTTGCCGGGAAGTGAGACGCTGACATCGGCATGGAGAGCACAAAAGGGGTAGATGGCTGAATGACAAAGCGCATCATTGTTCTCACAGGGGCTGGGATATCTGCCGAATCTGGCGTGTCCACCTTTCGCGATCCCGATGGCGTATGGGCGAAATATGATTATCAACAGGTTGCCACGCCTGAAGGATTCGCGGCCAATCCAACCTTGGTCCATGAATTTTATAATGCGCGGCGGGGCAGTTTAGATGCCGTTGAGCCAAATCCGGCGCATATTGCGCTCGCACACCTGGAAAAAGAACTCTCAGCACACGGCGGGCATTTGACGCTGGTGACGCAGAATGTCGATGATCTCCATGAGCGGGGCGGGGCAAAACAAGTCATTCATATGCATGGCGAGTTAAAAAAGGTGCGTTGCGATGCGACGTCCGCGCCATCTTGCGGTGCCGTGTTTGACTGGCACGATGATTTAGGGGGCGACGCTCAATGCCCGGCCTGTGGGGCAACAGGCTCACTGCGACCGCATATTGTATGGTTCGGGGAAATGCCGATGCATATGGATGAAATCGAGGTCGCGCTATCGAAAGCAGATTTATTCGCGTCAATTGGCACGTCCGGGTCGGTTTATCCAGCTGCGGGTTATGTTCATGCAGCCCGTGGGCTTGGCATACCTTGCATAGAGCTCAATCTTGAACCTTCCGAGAATGCTGCAGCATTCAATGATGCACACTACGGCAAGGCGGGGGATATCGTGCCTTTGTGGGTGGATGAATTACTGTCTGAATTGGACTGATCGCCGCAACGTAAATTGAACGTGGGTAACGACCCCACTATGTCCGATAACCTTTATTATCGGACATAGTGTAAATTATAGAGAACACCAGCTTTTGACCATCTTCCAGCAGATCCATTGGGTAAATCGACCGTCAGCATGGAGTTATTTGCTGTCCAATAAGCGGAGATGGCTGACAGGCTTTTCGGATTTAGGATCTTGCAGACGACGAAATTCTTCGAGTTCCTTCGCGCTTAAAGGACGATCAAAACGTACGCCATTTAAAAGATAATCCGTCCTGACTATTGTCCCAGCATGATGGTCATACTCTATGCGGTAACCTGGCTCCATGACCTTCGGGCAAACAATAGCGGCACCAGTCCTTGAGATATTCAATATGCGTCCCGGACTAGGTTTTGAATCGACCATCAGCAAGACGTCGAAATCTTTACAGCGATACCGATCTTCGTAACGATCAACGTGCTTCAATGTTGTTATCTCGTCGGTCTCATGCGCATTATTGTTTAATTTCAGGGCAATTCTCTCTTGCACCTTGTAAGGTGTATCGAACGTGATCGCGAAGCCGTTTGGCAATTCTCGAGTAACAAAGCCCTGAAATTTTGCGCCACCTTGGAATTTTATCTGCACAGTTCCATTGCTCGGGAAGAACCCATTCGTTTCGACCGCAACGCCATTGCCTGAAACATCTGTTGCGGTACCCCGGAAAATCAGACCGCCCGGCGCGAGGATTAAAACTGGAATACTGGTCGGTATACGACTGAACAATCTCATTCTTTTTTCACCCTAAGGCGTGAACGCCATAAGCGTGATAAGCAAATTTGATGAAGGAAGGATTTGTATTTAGTTGATGTTGGTTTCCAGGAAATTAAAATGACAAATTGCGACTATTAGAGTGTTTGGAGATTGAAGCATTAATATGGAAGGTGCATCGCGATATTGCCCCACGCCCAATTCATAAACGGCGCGGATCCTTGATGGTACCAATATACGAATCGCCCGTCATACGCTATTTTTGCAATTATCGGACATAACTTAATCAGGGCCGAGCCTCTCCGACGGCAAAGATGTCCATTTGTGTTTTGGGAACGCCCTTCAAATTGCGAAAATCTAATAAACCCCTGCCCGCCCCCCTGCCCATCCTCACGAGCCTGAAAAAAATTGGCGATCCGTACAGCTATGGGAATTTTTCGCTTGATCACTGTTTTGCAGCCGCCGAAGCTGCGCCAACGGGCAGTATTGACGACTTCAAAGCCGCTTCAAAATTCCTGTTCACATATCAAGGGTCCAGTGCGACGTTCACCTCATACCGGCGGGAGCTGGAGCGCTTCCTGCAATGGTCGTGGCGTATCGAAAAACGCTCTGTGTTCACCCTGAAACGCGAGGATATAGAGCGGTTTATCCGCTTCGTGATAGCACCGCCCACGGACTGGATTGGCGAAAAAAATGCACCGCGGGTAATCCGAAAAGGCGATGATGAACATCCAAACCCGGAATGGCGACCCTTTGTCCAAACTCAACGCCGCAAGGGCAACATCGACACCGCTGCGTCCTATCAGCCCTCGCAAGCCTCAATCCGCGCAACTTTTGCGGTATTATCCTCATTCTATGATTATTTGACGGAAGAAGATCTGGTGGAATCCAATCCGGTCGCGCTCATCCGTCAAAAGAGCAAATTTCTGAAAAGGGATCAGGATCAGGCCGTCGTGCGACGGATTACAAACCTTCAATGGGATTATGTTATTGAAACAGCTGAACAGCTGGCAGACCTTCATCCCAAAATACATGAACGGACACTATTTGTGATGAATTGCCTGCTGGCGATGTATTTGCGGATTTCCGAACTTGTTGCGGATGAACGTTCCACTCCGCTTATGGGCGATTTTCGCAAAGATCAGGACAGTCATTGGTGGTTTCATGTGACCGGTAAGGGCAATAAGGACCGCACGATTGCTGTATCGAACGCGATGATGCGCGCGCTTCGCCGTTATCGTTTATCACGAGGTTTATCGGCGCTCCCCACGCTGGGAGAAAAAAATGTCCTTATACCGAAGGCGCGCGGAAATGGCCCGATTAACTCAACCCGACAGATCAGGCGTATCGTTCAGGATTGTTTCGATGCAGCTTATGCGCGGATGAAGGAAGCAGGTCTTGAAGATGATGCCCACGACTTGCGTGCGGCGACCGTTCACTGGCTCCGGCACACCGGCATTTCAGAAGATGTAAAACTTCGCCCGCGCGAGCATGTTCGCGATGATGCAGGCCATGCGAGCATGGCAACAACGGATCGGTATATTGAGAGTGACCGCCGCGAGCGACATGCATCGGGCCGCAAAAAACCCATCAAGGATCTTTAACGAGCAGCAGGATAAATCAAATCCGAAACAGCCTCGGAAAGAACAGTATCCAAGTCCATTGGCGGCGTTTTCCAACCCTTTTTGGCAAACAATATTGTTTGATCAGCATAATGAGGGGAGGATGGATCGAGCGTTGCGGCGCCGAACTGGTGAATTGTTCGGATGCGTTGTGCGCCCGTCGGGCTCCAGTCAACGGCCATGACGTAGGTGTCGCCAAAAGACGCCGTAAGGGCACCGTCGGCGGGATCACCGAGGGAATAGATTGCCCGCAGCGTATCAGGCCCCCCATCCAGCGGTAGGCTTACATCTCCCCGGATAAGGCGATTGACCTCGCCCCATTCAGGATCGATGCGACCGAACCCGGTATTTAGTTTGTTTACGATTGTTTTTAATGCTTCTACCGGGTCTTTTATGGTCACATCGGTGCCTTGATAGGTGTAACCAAGGCTTGCCTGCGCGGTGAGGATCGCTAATGCCGCAGCGCGATTTTCCTTATTTGCGCGCCGGTCCCATGATGCCAACAATTCTACCGCCCCGTTGAGCGCAGGATCGCCTTTCACTTCAGGTCGCGCGATAAGATCTTTCACAAATATGTCGATGCGGGATCCATCGCTATAGCTATCATCCATTTTGTAAGCGATGAATTCCTTATCTGTAATCGATGGATCATTCAGGTATAACTCCAACAAACGCCGCCCCCGATTTGTCGTCCGGTTGTCGATGCCATAATGCGGCGGAAAATTCACAGTATTCTGCACGTCCCCAAGAGCCGACGCTTCGAACGGCGTGTTGTTGGCATTGCCTACATATCCCGATTGCGGATCAATGATTTGAGGCACCTCGGAAAATGGACGCACCCCTTGCCACAAAAGTGCGCTATTATTTCCAGGTGCCGGACGGGACCAGTCAATTTCTGAGCTACGCACGGGGATTTTTGCATTGTAAAAATAGCCAATCTTTCCGGTTTTATCCGCATAGACCGCATTGAGTGATGGTAAGCCCTGAGCCTCAAAAGCCGCGCGCCACTCGCCGTAATTGCTCGCGAAGTTCATGGCTCGATAGTGGTCGATTGCGCCAAGGTCGCGATAACCTGCAAATGAAACAGCGTACCAACCTGATGGTGTCTCAAAAACCGGTCCGTGGACGGTGCGCAATATCGCCCGCTTGACCGGTAAACTAAAGGGCCCAAACAGTTTGACGCGAAATGTTGCCTCATCCCTTTCAAATTCACGCCATTGACCGTCGAGGCGATAACGCATCGGTTTTTTCTGATTATCGACCTCAAGTTCAAAGACATCCGTCAGGTCCGGTTTGTTCACGGTAAATGCCCATGCCAGCTGCGGGGTCGTTCCAACGAGAATGAATGGTGACCCGGGAAATAGCGCACCGATAGCGTCCCACCCCTCCTCCGATTTTACCCGGGCTTCGTACCAGGCAACAGGTCCGGTAAAGGGCTGATGGGAATTGACCATCAAGCGCGTGTGACCATCAGCGCTCCGCGCTGGCGCAACGGCCATTGCGTTAGACCCGAACTCACCACCGTTTTCGGTACGGAAGAATGCTTGGCGCGCCTTTGCCAAATCATCCCGCTTGGACTGCCTTTCCTCGTCAGACGATGCGAAAAGTTCGGAAATGGCTTCATCAAAACCGTAGAAAAATGGTTGTCGCGAAACGAAGCCGGCAACGATATCGTGGCTCGTCAAAGGGGCAATATCCTTCGAGCAAGCCCCCTTTTGCGTTGCGCAGAAGTAATTCAGCCCGGCCGCGTACCCTTCGAGGATGGGCTGCGCCGCAGGCGAGATATCGCGGTCGTATTGGCCTGTCGTGGCGTCTTTTACGCCGATCGCTGAAATCAGATAGTCGGTGACAGCGGCGCTTTTGCCATTAGCGCGCGCCAATTCGCCCCGGGAGAAGCGGATAACCTCTTCAAAGGTTGCCCAGTCGTCCTGGGCGTGGGCAATGGCCAATCCAAAAGCCACATCAGCGTTTCGTTGGCCATAGATGTGAGGCACCCCAAACCGGTCGCGAATGATGCGCGCTTTATAGGCCTTCGCAGCCTCAATCGCACCAGCCTTGTCGAATGAGCGTTGGTTTGGCGTCCAGAAATAAACCACTGCAGCAAGAACGCTTATACCAAGGATCACCAACGCGCCTGCGATAATACGTTGCATAAATCATTCTCACAAAATCTGAGTTTCAAAGATTTGTACCAACCAGTCCGGCCGGGTCGTTAACTTTCAGAATACCGTGTATAAGCCTTTGCAGATCGGCACAAAATAGCCGACGACACATGAATTGTAATTGGAGCCCGCTTCATGCAACTGCGCCTGTTTGCCTTTTTTACCGCCTTCGCTTTTGCTGGAACCACGCCGCTGGCGGCGCAGAACGCCGCCCCGGCCTCGGTGCCGGAAATGAGCCAACCGGCAACCGGGATGCCTGAGATTGCAGGCCCGGCAACGCCGAAACCATTTGGCGCGCTGGACGTATTTGAATTAGAGATCGGGGCCGATCCGCAGATTTCGCCTGACGGCAAACAGATCGTTTATGTCCGCAGATCCATGGACATTATGATCGACAACGCCCGATCCAATATCTGGACCATCAAAGCAGATGGCACCGGGCATCGGCCAGTGCTTTCTGGGACGGGTTCCTATTCCAGCCCGCGCTGGTCACCGTCCGGTGATCGCATTGCCTATATCACTGCGGTTGAGGGAAAAGGCGCAGAACTTTTCGTCCGCTGGATGGACACTGGCCAGACCGCGATGCTGACCAATTTACCCGAAGCACCTCGAAACATTGCCTGGGCACCGGATGGAAAATCTATCGCTTTTGCCATGTTTGTGGCCGACAAACCGAGCAGCCTTGCAACGCCGCCAAGTAAGCCTGAAGGTGCCAAATGGGCACCAGCGGTCAAGGTCATAGACGAGGTTGCATATCGTTTTGACGGCAGCGGGTATGCTCGCCCTGGTAAAACCCATCTATTCACCGTTCCGGCTGATGGCGGTACACCCCGGCAATTAACCCAAGGCCCTTATAACCATAATGGTGGATTTGATTGGGCACCTGACGGGTCAGCAATTTATTTTTCCGCGAACCGTAATGAGGATTGGAAGCTTGATCCCGTTGAAAGTAATATCTTCCGTATCGCGATAAAAGATCGGAAAATCCAGCAACTCACGCGCCGCAAGGGGCCAGATGCCAGCCCCAGAATTTCGCCGAACGGTGAAATGATCGCCTATCTTGGATATGATGATAAGCGTCTCGGCTATCATACGCGGCAGGTTTACACCATGCAGGTCGACGGGTCGCAGCAACGTCCGGTAATGGATAATTTTGATCGCCAGATTGACGATCTGGAATGGATATCCAATGATAAAATGGTCATCAGCTATAATGATCGCGGACGAACCTATCTCGCGGAACTCACAATCGACGGGGTGCGCAAACCGCTTGTACGTGATGTTAGTGGCCTTGCGATCGGACGCCCTTACACCAGCGGTGATTTTTCAACGAATGAAAGCGGACTGATCGCCTACACCACAGGGCGCGCAACCCGCCCCGCAGATATCGCCATTGTTGATCTGGATAGAACGGCGACACGTCTTACGCGCCTGAACGATGATTTGTTGTTCGACCGTGAGATGGGCAAGGTTGAACGCCTGACATGGAAGTCAAGCGCGGGAAATCTTGACATCGAAGGCTGGCTCGTCAAGCCTCCGCAATTCGATCCGAACAAGAAGTATCCCTTGATTTTGGAAATACACGGCGGTCCATTTGCCGCCTACGGACCACATTTTTCTGCCGAAGCTCAATTATATGCTGCGGCTGGCTATGTTGTTCTTTATACAAATCCGCGTGGATCGACGAGCTATGGCGCAGAATTTGCCAATGAGATACATCACGCCTATCCGGGCAAGGACTATGATGATCTCATATCCGGTGTCGATGCTGCCATCGGTCTCGGCTTTATCGATGAAGATCAATTGTTCGTGACCGGCGGCTCCGGCGGGGGCGTGCTGACGGCTTGGATCATTGGCAAAACAAACCGTTTTGCCGCCGCAGCAGTTGCAAAGCCCGTGATAAACTGGATCAGCTTCGCCCTGACTGCCGACGCATATCCGTTTTTCTATAAATACTGGTTTGCCGAAGCGCCCTGGGAAAATCCCTTAAATTACTGGGAGCGCTCGCCCCTATCGCTTGTCGGGAATGTGGAGACCCCTACACTGCTGATCACCGGCGAAGCAGATTATCGCACACCGATCTCCGAAACAGAGCAGTATTATCAGGCGTTGAAACTGCGCGGAGTGGAGGCGGCAATGGTTCGGGTGCCCGAAGCACCGCACTCGATCGCGCGCCGACCATCGCACCTGATCGCCAAAGTGGGCAACATTCTTGGCTGGTTTGATCAATATCGCGATAAGGTGGAAGAATGATCAAACCGGTGGGCCTTATTTATGCCGTTACGAAGAAGGTTTACGAGGGGCTCCGGGAATTGCGGAGGCCCTCTATGGTGAATAAATGCAGCGTTCTTATTGTCACCTTTTTGATCGCTGCATTGCAGCCAGCCCAAGCACAGCGGGCAG
>SHAI01000066.1 GCA_004213235.1 Parvularculaceae bacterium | reverse complement strand
GTTTTTTAAAACCCGTGGCCTTGCAACGGACTTTAGCAATAGCGGCTCCGTGCGCCTGACACGGGCGGGCCAGTCCCGGAGGGTATCCAAAGCCAGCTTTCAGGTCCGGCCTGGCGATGAGCTTTGTTTCACTCGGCACCATCGGTTATGCATTGTCTACGTGCTCGCGTGCGCCCAAAGGCGTGGGCCCGCGCGTGAAGCGCAAATGCTTTACGAAGATCGCTCCCCGACGCCAGAGGAAAACTCGGAGCCGTCCGACAAAACCCGCGCAAAGCAAACCGACCGAAACGCAAAAACTGCCGTGCGTGACCCGGGTACCGGCCGCCCAACCAAACGCGATCGACGCGCGATGGCGCAGCTGAAAGCCAATCATGACTAACGGACCCCAAAAGGTTCAACTAAGCCATTTCAAAAAATCTGAGCCTCAACTCAAGCTGAGGACGTGCTTTTGACTGAGCCCATTTTGATTGAGCCCGCACCGAACCAGGCGCTGGCAGAACGGGCAAGCCGACACCTTTCCTCTACCAAAAGGCGCATTGCGAGCTGCGGCGAGCCCGAAGACTGGTTTTTATGACGGCGCGGCATCCATGAGTACCAGTCCACGGAAGTATGGCCGCCCAGGCCCGGTGCCCCGCCCGACGCGGCGATTTCTCGATAGAATCTGCCCTCCGCGGGGCACACGACACCAGTGCGACGCAAGTCACACTTGAACCATGCTGCAATGCGGCTATTTAGGGGGAAATTCTTTTCCGCCATGGAGTTACGGATATGACGTACGTCGTCACAGACGCGTGCATTGCCTGCAAGTACACTGATTGCGTCGAAGTGTGCCCGGTTGACTGCTTTTACGAAGGCGAAAACATGCTGGTGATTCACCCAGAAGAATGCATTGACTGCGGTGTATGTGAGCCGGAATGCCCGGTTGAAGCGATCGTCCCGGACACGGATGATGATAACGGCAAGTGGTTGGAAATAAACACAAAATACGCGTCTAGCTGGCCTAATCTGACAAGAAAGATTGACCAACTTCCCGACGCGGACGCCAAAGCCGAGGAAAAAGGTAAGCTGGAAAAATATTTCAGTCCGAACCCTGGGGACGGCGACTGATCCGTCAGATCCGGCGGCGTTTTATCGGCCCGTTTTGAGATTGATCAAACCGTGTTTCTTGTCACATGGCCCCCCCCCATGCTGGCGGACGTCTTCCAAACCGGGGTATCTGGCGTTTTTCAACGGGTTATGGTAATATCTTCCTATGAGCGTCGATTGCGGCGGGGCTAGCTAAGTCGTCATATGCGGCGAGCCCGTCACATAAAGACCACAGGCACAACAATGTTACATCGCGCGATCGGAGTAGTCCGCTCGCTTACGTGTAGCATTGTCCGTAAAATATAGGAGGAAGGGCGCTGACAATACGCCGATATTTCGAGCTAATCCAAATCAGACCGCGGTCGGTGAATCGCGTAAACTCAAATCCGTCTGGAACCAGCTAATTAAGTCGTGCGTCGAACGGCGTCCCTAAGCGTAACCCTGCCCCTCCCGCCTCAATACGAGAGAAGAGAACATGGCGTCAGCCACAGATACAAAAAAAGCTACTAAAACCACCAAAAAGGCCACGGCGAAGAAAACCGCCACGGCTCGCAAAACGAGCACTTCCTCAAAGGTTAGCGAAAATACTGCCAAAACTAAAACGAAAAAAACAGCTACGCGCAAAAAAACAACGACGAAGGCAACGACTCGCCCAAAGGTGAAAACGGCTGCGACGAAAAAAGTAAGCACTGCGAAAAAGCCTGCCACCAAGAAAGCAACTAAAGCAGCGGAGAAAAAAGCTGCCACAACGAAAACAGTGAAATCCAAGGCGGCGACCACCAAAAAGGCAGCCGAAAAACCGGTAACGCCAAAGACGACCAAATCTGCCTCGGCGGCCAAAGCGAAACCCGCGATAAAGAAAACCCCCGCGATAAAGAAAACCAACGTGAGCACGACAGAAGTAAAAGTTGAAGACACCGCGCCCCCAACAAAACCGGCAAAGAAAATGAATGTTGGTCAAAAACCTCGGGGCCCGGCATCAGAGCCGGCTATTGTTCCCACGGCGATGCGCGAGGCTGCCAATAGCGACGCGCCGATGGCGGAGCCGGCTGAAAATCTGACCAAGGAATCAAAGGAAGCGAAGCAGACCTATAAGGTAAGCGATCATATCGTTTACCCCGCGCATGGTGTTGGCCAGATCGTGATGGTTGAACAACAGATCATCGCGGGCATTACTAATGAGCTTTTTGTCATCGACTTCGCGCAGGAAAAGATGAAGCTGCGCGTACCGACAGCAAAGGCGGCAAGTGTTGGCATGCGTCCATTGTCCGACGAGGCAACGATCGTTAAGTCGCTTGAACTCCTAAAAGGCCGAGCACGGATCAAACGCACTATGTGGAGCCGTCGTGCGCAGGAATATGAGGCCAAAATCAATTCCGGCGATATCAACTCGGTTGCTGAAGTGGTGCGCGATCTGTTTCGCGCTGCAGATCAGCCGGAACAAAGTTATTCTGAGCGCCAACTGTTTGAGCAGGCTCTGGATCGTCTCGCGCGGGAAGTTGCCGCCGTCAGGAAAGCCGGACTGGATGCCGCCATCGGCGATATACAGGACTCCCTGTCACAGAAAAAAGCGGCCTAGCCGCTTGCGTGATCATAACGGCTCGATCTGACATGGATGGGTAACGGCGATTGATGGACCATTGATCCTTGAAACGTGGCCACGCACACGAATTGTCCTGCTCTTCAGGGTTTCCAGCCACTCAAATGCCTCAACCTCACACTCACGGTGCCAGCGCCTGAGTACTTTTTTCTCAATCGTCGCCGTGACGTCGGTCTTGTAATCTTCGCCAAAGTTCAAATACCGACGCGCGCTCCCGTCATATTGATTTGCGAGCCTGCCCTGCACGAGGGTGTAATGCCCGTTGCGGGCCAAAAGTGGGCCGGTATCAGTGTTGGCATTGTGAACACGATTGTCCCGCCAGGCCCATATCCCTAATCCGGCATCACGCGCCTCGGCCTCAAGTGATAGCAACCCCCTTATATATGACCAGTCATCTGACCGTGGGCGGACAATGACCGCACCGCGCGCCACGAGACGGGATTGAACATCAATACCCTCGCCCGTCCTGATACGTCCGATTGTACGTCCCCACCGATCGCGCTTCCAAAAATCAAGATTGCTTACACCAAGATCCAGCAGTTCTTGCAGCTCCCCCATGGCATGGGCCGTGAATGGATCCACTTTGTTTGGAGGAGCTTCCCTGCCATAAGCGCGCCAGCGTCGGGGCGACACGATATCGGCAAGTACAAACTCCCCACCGTCGATGCGCGCGCTTGTCCCGGACAAGGCCTCGCCGCTGAGGCGTATTTGCCCGCCTTGCTGCGCTGCCACCGATACCAGCGAGTTGGCACCGACCAATCCGCCGCCAAGGCCCCACAGCACGCTTCTGCGGCTCACCATCATTCTACCGTGCCACCAACAATTTGAACAATGACCGTATCTGCATCGCCATTCGCATCCACCGCCTCGATCTGGTAAAAGCCAGGCTTTTGCGGGATCCAGTTTTCAGGATCAGACAAGGGTTCACCGCCTATAAACCAGTTGACCGGCGACGTGTCGGATCGCGCGGACAGTGCGACCCCGCGCGCACTGCCGTCAGCATTGCGGTTGATGTATAATTCAGCGCCGTTGGGCGGAAACAACACTTTCGGCCCTGTTGCCTCCGACAGCGCGTAAACGCGGGGGCGGTTTGCCATCAGCGGTATCAAGTCATCATTTTGAGGCGCCACACGCGGGCCAGAGCGCGTTGCAAGAGCGTCGGCAATATCAAACAGGATTGGTGCCGCCACTCGGCGACCGGTTGCACCCTTTCTCGGTGTGCCGTCTGGGCGTCCCGTCCACACTACCACAACATGTTTATCCGTATACCCCGCCGCCCAGGCATCGCGATATCCATATGATGTACCCGTTTTCCAGGCCAGCGGTGTAACGCCGTTAGCCAATGCCCCCGGCAACCGCCCTTTAGGGGCCGGCACAGAACTGAGAATAGCGCTAACTCTCCTGGCATTTTCAGAGGAAAAGATGCGATAGCCCTGCGGAATATCGCCTTTTGGGGATATCAGGGACACAGGGATGACCTCACCACCGCGCGCCAGACCTGTATACAAGATTGCAATATCGATAGGCCGCAATCCAGCCCCGCCAAGGGCAACGGGCAACCCGACCTCCGTGCCAAGGGCACGCGCGGGCAAACGCAAATTCACACCAGCATTGGCTAACAATGCCGCAAAACGATTTGGCCCCACTGCGGAGAGTGCCGCGACAGCAGGAACATTGAGAGAATGGCGCAATGCATCCTTAAGGCGAACATCGCCGCGGTAACGCCGATCGAAATTCTCCGGCCGATAGCCATTAATCGTCCTGAATTCATCGCTCAGTATACGGTGCGGCAAGGCCGTCCCGTCCTCAAATGCTAAACCATAGATGAATGGCTTTAAAAGTGACCCTGGCGAACGCACCGCCTGGTTCATATCTATCCAGCCGCCAGCCCGCATGAAATCAGCAGAACCTGCATAGGCAATGATCTCTCCCGTTTCTGGCACGATGACAATCGCCGCAATATTAACGTCTCTGTCAATCTGGCGAGCGTGATCGGCAAGAACCCGTTCAACGGTTTGTTGCGCGTCGATGTCCAGTGTGGAAACAATATCGCTTGTGAGCGCCCTCTCGCTTTTGGCCGTCGCGGCGCTTTTGGACACAGTGTCGCTTTTGGACGTAGAGTCGCTTGCGGACAGATGCCGCGTTAAATTCGCCGCGCGGCGCGCGCCGTGATATGCGAACCGCGGCAGTTCCCGGCGCTTGTCCGGAATGGCCAAGGCCCGCCCTTTATACGTTGACGGCAGTTTTCCAGCCTTGATCAACCGGTCAACCACAGCGCGCGCAGCTGTCCGCGCCGCGCGTCTATGCCGGTCGGGGCGGCGCGCCTCCGGAGCCTGCGGCAGCGCAATCAGGAGCGCCTGCTCTGATACGGAAAGCGCTGCGGGGTCTTTACCAAAATAGAGTAATGACGCGGCCCTCACCCCCTCAATATTACCACCATAGGGGGCAAGGGTAAGGTACAAGGACAGAATTTCATCCTTGCTGAGACGCCGCTCAATCTGTAGCGCACGAAATATCTCAATTATCTTTGAGCTGATCGTCCGCGGGCGCGGCTCCAATAGGCGAGCCGTCTGCATTGTGATCGTAGACGCGCCAGACACAATCCGACCACGCATCGCCGCCTGGCGCAGAGCACGGGCAATCGCAAAAACGTCAATGCCTGGATGAACGAAAAACCGACGGTCTTCTATCTCGATCAATCGATCAACAAATTCCGGATCAACCGTGTCAACATTTACCTGAAATCGCCAACGCCCTTCGCGGGTTGCAAAAGCATGCAGCCAGCGGCCATCACGATCTACAATGATCTGACCGACCTCGCTTCCCTTGTGCAATGGCGGCGGAAATGCCAGATCAAGAGAAACGATCACTGCGACAAATGCGGCGGCGACAACGCCGCCCAAAACCATTGCACGCTGAACACGCGCCCAATGACCTCTGGCACCGTTGATCATCGGTGCTTACTCGCTTGCCCGAATATTGATCCGTCCGGCGGCGCTTCGCGCGGCGACACCAGGCCGATACATATCTTCAATCACAGCCCCCGGAATTGCGAAATTCCCCGGCGTTACAGCGCGAACAATATATGCTGCCGTAAACTTCTCCTTACGCAAATCCAACGCCGCAATGAAACGGTCGTCGCGCGCTTCTGCCAGTTTCAGCTGGCTGATTTTACCAATCCAGGCATAGGCCCCCTGCCGGTTGGCCCGACGGCCATCCTCCGGCCGCAGCACCGCCTCGATTTCAAAACCTGCCGGCAGAAGGTCGGCAATGATGGACGGATTTATCCGCCCCTCAATCGCTTCCCCGCTTATAACAACCGCCAGTCGATCATTTTGCTGGAGCGTCTCAAGATCAACCTCTTCTCCGCTCAAGGAGTAGATGCGCTTTTCTATTGTAAACCCTTTCGCCATTGGTACTGGCGCGCTCGACGGTGAACCGGTGACTGACACGGTGACGAAGAGCGGACCATCGCTATTATTGGTGAAAGCCGTTTCTTGCGATAGTGCGTCTGGCAATAGAACCTGGCTTGCGGTGCCCCCAATGACGGGCAGCACTTGCCCTCCGGCATTAATGGAAATGTCTCCGGCGCTGCGCAATAAGGCTTGTGCAGCCAGCAAGGTGAATGCCTTTTCCTGGGTATTCAGATTGCTTGGTTCTTTCATCAAGGCGCGCAAACGCTCATTGGCGATTTCTAACCCGGCAACATTTTCAACTTCTGCCAGGAGCGCAACAACACCCGCCGCATCGCGCAAGGCCGACTGATAATAATTACCCGTATTATCAAACCCGATCGCTTCAATCGCACCATTAAAGGCGCTTACCGCGCGGGCGCGATCACCGAGATAGGCAAGAGCCGCGCCGATTTGCGCCTTGGCAAGCGGGCTCCTCATACTACTGAGATGGGCATCATGAAAATAGCGCAAATCCGAAAGGTTTATTTCCTCGGCCATCGCCAGAACATACATGGCATAAGCTGCCGAGCGTTTGCGATACTGGTCTGTGGTATCATTTGACCACGAACCTTCATAGGCACGAGATTGATATCCAACATATGACCATCGCCCCAAATCAGCGACCTTGCGCAAGGCACCATAGGCCATTCGAAGCGCATTTTCTGGCACAGCGTAACCATCACTACGCGCGCGGGAAAGAAAGTCCGTTGTATACGCACCAATCCACCCGGAGGCATTACGGTCGCCCATATTCCACAGCCCAAAGGAGCCGTCAGGGCTTTGACGGGCCAGCAATCTGTTGATGGCCTCCTGAACCTGAGGCCGCATCGCGTATTGCGGTGCCTGACCTGCGACCTGCGCCAGATCGCCAGCGAAAAGCAGTGGGAAAGACTGGCTAACCAATTGCTCCGTACATCCGTAAGGATATTTTGAAAGCGACGCCAAAAGGGTATCAGGGCTAATACCATCAAGCGGCGAAAAGCTTACCACAGCCTCCGCGCTATCCGCGACCACGCCATCAAATAATTGCCCGTCAAGGGAAAGTGTTTCGCCCGCAGCGATACGCCGTGTCGATATCTTCGTTTGCGGGAAATATGGGGAACGCACCTGCAACTGGTAGTCATGTTCCCGGCGATAACCTTCCGGCCCTTGAACGGATAATTCAAGGTCGCCAATGCCCTCAATATCAGCCGTTAGGGGAAAGCGATCAGATGCCTGAACATTCTTATCAAGTGGAATGTCCCTGGAAAAATCTGCGCGCACTGGCGGTGCCCCGGACACCCGATCGGTCAGGCGCACAGAATATGCTCCTGGTGTCCCTTCCACATTGTCGATCAATAGCGTTGCGTCGGCTTTGTCGCCGGGTGCCAGAAAACGCGGCAGTGAAAGGAGCGTCGGAACCGGATCGCGCACGGTTAGCGGTGCATCATGAGCACCAACCTTGCCGACGCTCCAGGCCGTTGCCATCAGTCGCAATTCCCCATTGAAGTCCGGAATATCAATAGCAATACGCGCGCGTCCATCATCATCAAGGACCACCGGCCCAGAAAACAGGGCAAGTGTTTTCGTCGGGACGACGCTCAAGCCTTCCCCGCCGATCTGATCCCCGCCGAAATCAGACGCTGCGGCGAGGTTGGGATCCAAAATCCGTCCGTAATCATCATGAATTTCAACACCAAGTCGCTTCTTCCCAAAGAAATATCCACTCGGATCGGGCGAGGTGAACTTGGTCAGGCGTAATATGCCTTCATCCACCGCAGCGAGTGTCAAAAAGATGTCTTCCCCGCGAACACCACCATCGACTTTCACCGGCAGTTCAATTTGACCCGCCGGGCGCACAACATCCGGGGTTTCTATCTGTACCTTGAGCTTACGGTCTGACATGTCAAATGGGACATAAGTCGTTGCGATAGCCCGTCGCGGAATCGGCCGGTCCACAGCATCACGCGGCGTGACAATCGTTGCCAGAACATAAAACCCTGCTCCCCAGGCCGGATCGGTATCAATCGTTAATTCACGTCCATCCCCATCAATCCCGATCCGCTGCACTTTATGCACGCGGTCAGTGGCAATGGCGATGACCGCTTCACCAGCATAGGGTGGATCGATGAAAAGACGTACTTTCGCGCCGGGCGACACATTTTCACTAATTACGCTCATAGCGGCGGTATCCGGCTTTTGCGCCCCGGCACCATAGCTGCGCCATCCGACGTAAAACGGAAAGACGGCTTCTACACCCGTCTGCACGTCTCGCACGGCGACGCGATAGGATCCTCGTTTTAAACTCCAGGCTAGTTGTGCACCGCCGTCAGAATTCGTCTTGATACGGCCATTATCGACTGGAATATCACGATAATTGCGACGCCAACGCCAGGCACCGCCCAGGCGGTACCACTCAAACCAGTAATCCTCCTCAATCAAACGCCATTCGACTTCTGCATCACCAACCGGTTTGCCAGACCGATCAAGAGAGATGATATTGAGATCAACCGGCTTATCCAGACCAGCGCGCTGGCCGTTACCGCCCAGTTTCAAACCAAGATAGCGCTCATGTGGGCGAAACGGAATTCGCGCGCTCTCGCGTACGACGCGCCCTCCCGGTTCCGCAACGCCAACCACAAGGTCGGCGCGCAAGGGCACATATCCATCATTGTCTGGCATTGGCAACTTTACGCCAAAGCCTACAGTGCCCTCAGCATCTGTTTGCGCAACATCAAATGCAAAGATCCGCTCCCGAAACGCCGAGCGCTGATCACCAAAGGCATAATCAGAAAAATCCGGAAACGGATTTGGCGCAACCCGCAGGCGTGCTTCAGCCTCGGATTTAAGGTTCGCCCCCGGTGCGCCATAAAGATAACGCGCGTTTATCTTAACCGGTCGGGTTTCACCTGGAAAGATCGCCGTTTCCTCATCCATGTCGATTTCGACTGCCAGGCGTTGCGGGACAAAATCTTCAACGGAAAAGGTTTCACGCGCGACGACGCCTGCGCCATCGGCCTCTACCTCCAACCGCCAGACACCTCGCGGTGCGCTGGTCGGCGTTTCATAGTCAATGGAGAAGCCCCCTGCTTGTAATTCGCGAACGCGGAAACGTTCCGCCTCCACCCCATTCGGCCTGAGAACCCGCACGACAGCACCGCGTTCCACCGCAAAACCCGCTGCATCACGCAACAGGCCGGTAATCCGGACCGTCTCGCCAGGGCGATAGATGCCGCGGTCAAGATAGACATATCCGTCGACATCACGACCAAAATCTCGTCCCGCTATATCATAATCAGCCAGGTCGAGCGCAGGGCGGCGTAGATCGAGCACGGAGAAATCTGCATTCGGCCCATAAGCCATGATCATCCGGGGTCTTTGCGGTCCCTCACCGCTTGTTGCCGCGCGATTGAAGCGGGCAAAGCCATCAGAAGATGTGGATGTGCGCGCAAGAACATCGTTATTTGCGGCGATCAATTGTAAATCAACATTGCCCTTGGGCCGGCCGCTATCTAACGAGCGCACCGTAATATCAATCCCATCACCGCCGGAATATGTCGTTAAAGCCAGATCGGTGAACATCAGCCAACGCCAGGCCTGCGCAACCCGGCGTCTGTTTTCCTCCGATGATGTCCCGGGCGAAGCGTCCTGCAAACGCACGAAATATGCGCCAGGCGTCAGCTCCGCCAATGCAGCCCCAAATGGAAAAACGGTCGTTTTTGTTATATTTGGCTCAGCCATGATATCGATAACGCGGTTGAAGACACGCACGCCCACGTCTTCACCATCTTTCTCACCGTATACGTAGTAATAGTCTTGCTCGCCAAGCGCACCACCGCTCGTAATCGCCTTCATTGCCAATGCCCGGTCCGAGACCCGAAAAATGGAAACCTTGAGTTTTGATACATTAACCGTTTCGATTCCGACGCCGTCAGCCTCTAATCGGGGCAGGATGACGCCATCTCCGGCAAAGCCGACATAGGCTGGCTTGTCGCCAAACGCGATGACGAGATCTTCAGCCCGCGCCAACCCTTCGCCTTCCGCACTTGGCAACCCCGCGCGCAGCCGCAATTGATATTCCCGGTTGAACACCAAACCGGAAATACACAATCGCTTTTTGTCAACCAACACGGCCGGGGTGACTTTTGGCGTTAAGCGGATGTAATCGGCGTAATTGGTCTCGCCACTGACATCGAGCGGACGATTGAAGCTGATGCAGGAGCGCGGCACATCTCCAGACATGTCATTCGTCAGGCGTTCAAAGGAAAATTTATCGGTGCTTTGCGGAGCGGTACCCCGCGGCGCATCTGCATCGCGCACCGCCTGAAATGGCTGGCGAGCGGCATCGGCAATGCGGCGCGGCTGCGGCGCGATGAGAGGGTTTCCCGCACTATCCCGAAGCTCGATGTCTCCGCGGTCTATGTAAAGCCCGAGTATCAGGCCTGCGGCAAACGCGATCAGGATAGAACCGGTAATGAGCGCTGTATTCGGTCTTGCCATCAGGACACCCTCTCTCAGTCATGACAGTTATACAGGTATGCCATTTTGCCGCATTTTAATAGCATGCACTGAGCCCCCTTGTATGCCGCCCCGGGCGGCGCGGGTGTGGCACGATTTTGGCCGGGTTTTGACTTTAACTGATCATGCCCCAAAGGTTATATGCGCCTGGCAATTCGGCCCATGGAAAACCACCGAAAAAACTAAGGTTTTTGATACTCAGTAGTGTGTGGCGGTACAAATATGCTGTTCACTTTGCAGATATTCACCGCTTCCCGTATCGCTGCCCGATACAGCAGCAGCTCGCCAAAGGATTGGATTTTCCTTTAAGCGTCTGATTTTGAATATTTATTCACGACGGATAAGGTTCATTCAAAAAAATCACGGAAAACAACGCCAGATTCCAATGGAATTTGATATTGAAATAACTCAAGGATGTGAGATTG
>SHAI01000065.1 GCA_004213235.1 Parvularculaceae bacterium | reverse complement strand
TTCGGGCCGGTTGCAAGTTCGTACACGACCCGCGCATGGCCAGCGCTGGCGTTTGTTACGGTTACGCTATGACCAATTGTTTTCGCGTTGGGGTAGCCTGCGCTAAACAGCGCATCGCGGATCGCGGTCATATTGGCTTGGACGTTGGTGCCCGTTGCGGTGTTTTGCAATGTTATGCCGAGAGCGGCCGGCGTCGCGGGGCGTGCCTGTTTTGCGGTGTCGACGTAAATGATCTGATGCTCATCGAAGGTGAATTTTGGTCCAGGGTTTATTGTGAACACCGCCGCGCTTTTTTGCGTGGGTTCATCTGCCTGCTGAAGGGTGAATTCAACATCCGCCGTGAAGTATCCTGCTGAAATCATGGCGCGACGCAGCGCCGCCACATCATTGCGACCTGCCCGCTGGATTGTGGCTTTGGTCGGGTAGGGGCGGCGCTCTTGCGCCAGGGAGGAAATGCCGCGCAGCCTGCCGGCGATATCGCTTGGTGCGCCGGAAAGCGTGACCTTGTAATTATCCGCCGCGTGCGCCCCGCCAGGCCATACCAGTATCGCCCCGAGTGCACTGACCAGGGTCAAAATTCGAACAATCTGGCTATGGTCGTTTGGCTTCTTCATTTTCCGGCAGTTTTGACGCACCAATTGATGTCGGCGGCGCTCTGGCTTTTGCAATACCTGCTTATTGCAAAAAAATATGAGGATTTTTCGACCTGCAAGATCAGTTCCCGTCACGGTTGCAAGGCGTTACGGTTGGTGGCTGGCCTTTATGGGGCCGCTGGTTTAAAGCGGCTTCGCTTCAATCTGCAGCGGGAAGGCGGCAGTGCGGTGGTGCGTCCATGCCTTTATGATGTTTCGCCGCGAAGCAGTTCGAAACAGGAACAGACAAGATATGGCTCATCCGTTGAGCGGGGCCGATCCCGCGACGCTATTAAAGGTGCTTTCGCGCGCTCAAATGCCGGACAAGCTGCTCGCGACGGGCGGTATTCTCGGTGCCGTTCTTGCCCGGCAGCCGTTTTCCCTTGCCGAACGGGTCATTATGGAGAGCCGGCTACCGGCAGCAGCGGACATGGCCCCGCCGGTGTTTTTGTTGGGACATTGGCGTTCGGGAACGACCCATCTGTATAATATTCTCACCAAGAGCGGTGATTGGGGCTATGTCCCCCCGGTTGCGACCGGGTTGCCCTGGGACCTCTTTGGAATTGCCAGCGCACTGCGTCCTCTGCTGGAAAAGGCACTGCCAAAGCACCGGTATATCGATCAAATTCCGGTGAACCCCGATAGTCCTCAGGAGGACGAGATCGCAATTGCGAACATGTCGGAATTATCATTCTATCACGGGATTTACTTCCCCCGCGCGTTTCGCGAGTTTTTGGACCGCGGCTTGTTCTTCGACGGGTGCACCGAAAAAGAGGTCGCAGCCTGGCAGGAACGCTTTGTGTATCTGATGCGCAAGCTGACCCATTTACAGGATGGGCGCGCGATGATGATCAAAAACCCCGTTTATACCGGCCGCATGGCTATGTTGCGCGAAATGTTCCCCGCAGCAAAGTTCGTCCATATCCATAGAAGTCCCTATGAAGTGTTTGTTTCAATGAGGAATTTTTACAAAAAACTCCTGCTGGAATTTGCCCTTCAAGGCTATGACCATATTGATATCGACGAGGTCATTTTAGGCGTTTATGAGCGCATGATGTCCGCGCTTGAGCGTGATATGGCCGCGTGCCCGCCGGAGCGTATAGTGGAATTGACCTATGCCGACCTCGACACCGCGCCGATGGAAACCATTGAGCGCGCTTATCGGCATCTTTCATTGCCCGGCTTGGACGCGGCCCGACCAAAGTTTCAGGCCTATCTCGCGTCTGTGACCAGTTTTGAGAAAAACAAATTTGTTTGCGATGCTGAGACGTCGGCGAAAGTTGAGAAACGATTGGGTCGGTTTATCGAAAAATGGGGTTACACGCGTCCGAGCGTAAGTTAGCGTGGCGTTG
Source organism: Parvularculaceae bacterium (assembly GCA_004213235.1). Classification (GTDB taxonomy): domain Bacteria; phylum Pseudomonadota; class Alphaproteobacteria; order Caulobacterales; family Parvularculaceae; genus MED-G105. Next base: position 9,178 of record SHAI01000065.1, on the reverse strand, counting down.
AGGGTGAAATGCCGGGGTTTTCGTTTATCCGCTGGCGGGTGAGGATTATGTTGCGAGGGGCTGGAATGCGTTTTCTTTCAACGCATAAGCGCGGGAGGAAGCGTCTGTCACGGTGCCGTGTTGCGGCGTTTGAGGTCGCGGCGTTTGAGAAAGTACCGACAGGTCTGCTCAAAGCTATCGCAGCAGCTTTTGGCATTTTGTCTCTTCCCGGCTGCATTGAGCAAGTTGACGACGCGGCAGATTTTGCCAAATCCCAGTGTCGGCGTGCGCCATTGATTGATGTTGCGACCGGCGCGCCGATTATTGGCGCGGAAGATATTGCACTTGATCCGGACTCATCCCGACTGATCATCTCTGCCTATGATCGCCGCGCGGTTGAGCAGGCGGCGCGTCAGCGCGCATTTCTGCTGCCCGAAGGCGGCGTTTATGCCGTTTCCCTCGCCGATTTAATGACCGCCGATGGCCGTCTCGTGGGCGCAACGCCCTTGATCGCGCCTAACCAGGCGAGCGGCGGCCTGCGTCCTCACGGGCTCGACTATGATGCGACTTTGAATGAAGTTGTTTTCGTCAATCGCGGCTATCAGAAGATCAATGGCCGCTGGCATATGACGCCGCGCGTCGAACGATTGTCGCTCGCCGGTGAAGCGCCAGATGTGGCGGCAGACGCCCCCATTTCCGCAATAGATGCGCCGTGCAGTGCCAATGATATTGTCGGTGCCGGGAAAGATACACTTGTGACCTATGATCATAGCCTTTGCGGTTGGCGGGCCATGATTGAAGATGTCTTCAACTTGAAGCGCAGTGGAATTGTCCGCCCCGATGACAGTGCTTTATTGTTTAAGGGCCTGAGCTATGCAAATGGGCTGGCTCGGCTAAGCGAGCATAAATATGCGATTGCCGCGACCCGCGAGAATGCCATCGTCTTCGTAGAAGAGCGGCTTGGCATTATGGCGAAGGGTGAAAAACTGCAAGAAAGCGTGCGCGTGGAGCTGCCCGGCGGGCCGGACAATCTAACCATGTCGGCAGATGGCGATATTATCGCGGCGCTGCATCCGTCACTATTATGGATTGGGGCGCACCGAAAGCTGGGGATAGAACGCGCACCCTCTCGGATTGTTGCAATAGATCCGGACAATGGCAAAGTGTCATTGCTCTATGAAGATCTGCGTGGGGATCAGTTTTCCGCGGCCACGGTTGGTGTGCGCACGGGGAATATGTTGATTGCCGGATCGGTATCTGAGCCGGGCTTATTGGTGTGCCAAACCTCGCAAACGCTTGGCGAAGAATCATAATTTTCCTTAACCGGCCGTTGAATGTGGGCGATTTGCGCCAGCGCATGCGCTTCATTGCAAGCTGGCACCTGTTGACGAACCGGGCTATTTGCCGCGGTTATTAAGTGAGGGTGCTAAAGGGGCGCAGACCCATGCCAATAGACCTTGTCACCGGCGGGGCCGGATATGTCGGCGCATCGCTGGTCCGTGCACTTCATGCTGCTGGCCGGCACGTACGGGTTCTGGACCTGCGCGCCTTGGCTCATGCGCCAGCTCGAATAGATATGCGCCTTGGGTCAATCACGGACCCGGATATTGTTCAAGATGCTATGGGCGAGGTTGATACGGTCTACCATCTTGCTGGCATTGCCGATTTGTGGCGCAAGGATTCATCGCTCCTGCATCACGTGAACACCCACGGGACGGCGGTTGTGTTGGACGCTGCTCGCGCTGCGCGTGTCAGGCGCTTTGTCTTTTGTTCCAGCGCGACGACCCTGGTCGGACGCACGACGCCGCGCGCTGCGTCGCGTGTCGATGAAAGCGCCCGATTTGCCCCGAGCGACCTGTTTGGTGAATATCCACGGGCAAAACGTGCGGCTGAATGCCTGGTGGAAGCCGCCGCACAGGACGGGTTCCCCGCGGTGATCGCCATCCCAACAGAACCTCTTGGTGCTGGCGATGATGCGCTTACCCCGCCGACCAAAATGATGCTGGATTTCCTGAATGGCCGCACGCCCGCCTATATAGATTGCATGCTGAACTTTGTCGGAACGAATGACCTTGCCAAAGGCTTTATCGCAGTGGCTGAAAAAGGCCAGTCCGGCCAAAGATACCTTCTGGCCGGCGAAAATGTATCCCTGGGCGATTTATTGCAACGTCTCCAGCAATTAACCGGCCGCGCGATGCCAAAGACAGTGTTGCCCTATGCGCTCGCCCTTGCCGTCGGGTCCATCGAAACCGGGCTGATTGCGCCATTGACCGGGGTATCGCCCAAGGCACCGCTCACCGGGGTGCAGCTTGCCGGGCGCAAGGCGATGTTTGATCCACAAAAAGCTGCTGACGAGCTTGGCTGGGTGGCCGGACCAATTGCCCCCGCGCTGGAAGCGTTTCTCCACTGGGCGAAAAAAACTGGGCGTATATAGCAGGCCCTATCTGGTGAACGGGGCCTAACTAATAAATGCCGCCAGGGTAGGTGCGCCCTTTCCATTGGCCCCCTTTGCCGTGCCAGTGCCGCCAGGCGCTGGAGATCGTCATCAAGGTATAAAAGATTGCAACCAGGGGCAGGGCAATCGCCCGTTTTGTGCTTTGCTCATATAGCCGAAGTGTCGGCCCATAGCTGATGAACATGCCGCCTAAAGTCGCAAGGCTGATGATTGTCAGCAGGCCATGCCCTTCCATGAGGCCAATAAGGGCCGTCGCGATCGGGGTAATGTAAACCAGCAACATGCCTGTAACGGCACCAATCAATTTAACCGGCGAGAACTCAAGTTCAGCATAGGCGGTGCGGGCCACCATATCCCAGATAGAGCTGAGTGAACGATTGTCCCGTAGACTGACTACTTGCGTTTGTGCAAGGCCCAGCCAGATGCGGCGGCGACGGCGACGTGTTTTAAGGAGCGCGGCCAAGGCGCAGTCATCAATCAGTGCTGATCTGATCTCGCCAATGCCGCCTGCTTCCTTGAGTGCTTTTGCCTCGACCAGCATGCAGCCGCCTGCCGCTGCTGCAATTGGCGACTTTGGATTGTTAACTCCCGGAAAGGGGTAAAGTTTCTGAAAGAAGTAGACGAATGCGGGGATAAGCAGTTCGCCCCAGAACCCGCGCGCGTCGAGCCGGGCCATCAGGGAGACAAGCGATAATTGCCCTGTGACGGCCTGGCTGACGAGTGTGGAGAGCGTGCCTGGAGAATGGAGAATATCGGCATCAGTAAGCAGAAAGTAATCTGGCGCTTCGTCTGATTCTGCCTGCGCGATGCCGGCGGCGATGGCGGCGAGTTTGCCGGACCAGCCAGCTTCCAGTGGCGGCGCATCCAATACGGTCGCCGGAAAATCGGCCCTTGCCATCGCGCGGCGGGCAATCGCGGCCGTGTCGTCTTCTGACCCATCGTCCACGACGTAAAGACGCCGCGCACCGCAATAGTGGGTTTTAAGATGGGCGTGGACGACATCCCCGATTGAATCTTTTTCATTTCGTGCCGGGATAATGATCGCGACGGTCGGCCAATGGGGCAGCGGGCTTGGCGTGCCGGGGCGCTGATCCGCCCGCCAGAACCCATTCCGCCCGAATAGCAGAACACACCAGGCCGCCAGGGAGGTGAGGGCAATTACAAGTAACGTGTCCATGAGCGGTGAGGTCCTCCGATTGGGGGGCTTTGCCTGCCGGTATTTGTTTGCCCTATTGTGCTTTTGCTCTACCTTGCCGGGGCGGAGAAAAACACCTAAACCCGTATCTCAATTAAGAAAATGTCACCTCACCAAAAGATCGCCAAGCAGTGGTGGGTGGTTTGTTTGTGCTGAAAAACCTGTGGGCCTTAAGCCTCAGAAATGACGGCGTGCTGTGCGAATTGGCGTGCCGGTTGAGACCATGACTGCAAAACCTGAACTTTCCGCAATAGACAATCTCCTGACGGTTGAAAAGCCGTCGGGTAAAGGCGCTAAAGACGAGAATTTTCCGGTGGGATCTTTTCTGATTGACGCGAAGCTGCGGCCCCATGTGGTTGCGTATTACGCCTTTGCCCGGGCAATCGACGATATCGCCGACGATCAGGAACTCGCCGACGAGGAAAAAATCAAACGGCTCCACGCCATGGACGCTGCTTTGCGCGGCGCGCCGGGGTATGGCCCTGAATATGCCAAAGCGCATGCTTTGCGCGAGAGCCTTGCCGCAAATGGCATCTCAACGGTCCATGGCTCGGATCTTGTTGCGGCCTTTGTCCAGGACTGTCGTAAGAAGCGGTATCAGGATTGGGACGAGCTGATCGGTTATTGCCAGAAGTCCGCCAATCCCGTTGGGCGGTTTTTACTCGATCTGCATGGCGAAGATCCGGACTATTATCCGTATTCGGATGCCTTGTGCACTGTTTTGCAGGTGACAAACCATTTGCAGGATTGCGGTGATGATCGCCGGGAGCTGGACCGCGTTTATGTGATCGAGCCATGGCTTGCCGAAGAGGGCGGCGCTATTGAAGATCTGGATCAGGCAGTGTCGAGCCCGGCGCTGCGTCGGGTGATGGATCGGATGCTTGACGAAAGTCAGGCGCTCATGGCGGATGCGCGCAAACTGCCCGGCGTCTTAAAGAGCAGGCGCCTTGCGATGGAGAGCGCTGTGATTGTCCGCCTGGCCGGGCGATTGATCGAGATCCTGCGCAGGGGCGATCCGCTGGCAAGGCGTGTCTCGCTCACGAAGTTTGATTTTATCCGTGCGGGGATGGGTGGGTCGATCACCGGGTTCTTTAGTGCCGGGACGCAGCGCAGATGACGGTGACGATGGCAGATCACGCGATAACAGACGAGGCAGCGGCGCGCGCTCACGCTAGCGAGGCCGTCAAGCAGTCAGGGACGTCTTTTGGCGCGGGGATGGCAATTTTACCGCGACCGCGGCGTGAAGCGATGCATGCAGTTTACGCCTTTTGCCGCGACGTTGATGATATCGCTGATGATGATGGGTTATCTCAAGAAGAGCGCCTTGACCGGCTGGCGGCGTGGCGCGAGGAAATCGCAAGGGTTTATGCCGGTGCACCGAAAACACCTTTTGGCTTGGCGCTGGTTGCGCCGGTGCAGCGGTATAATCTGCCGGAATCAGAGTTTATCATGATGATAGAAGGCATGGAGATGGATGCGCGGGGGCCAGTTGTCGCCCCGACGTTTGAAGATCTCTATGCCTACACCCGGCGGGTTGCCGGCGCGGTTGGGTTATTATCCATGCCATGCTTTGGTGCACCGGCGGGCGCTGTGTCTGACCGCTTTGCACTTGCCCTTGGTGATGCATTGCAGTTGACCAATATTTTGCGCGATGTTGGCGAGGATGCGGAGATCGGCCGCCTTTATTTGCCACGCGATCTTTTGGAAGAGCATGGCGCACCGATCGAACCGTCAGCGGTAATGGCACCTGGCGTACGGCCAGCACTCTCGCAGGTAGCCGCGGCCTTGGGGCGGGTGGCAGAAGACAAGTTTGCTGAGGCGCGCATGGCTTTGCGCGAACTTGACTGGCGCACGGTCAGGCCAGCTCTTTTGATGATGGGGGCCTATGAGGCTTACCTGCGCAAGCTTAAAGCGCGTGGCTGGGATAAAATCGGGTTGCCGCTTAATATGTCCCGCACGGAAAAAATGCTGATTGCGGCGCGTTGGTATTTTGCGCCCGATCTGAAACCGTCCCAATCAATGGACACGTAATGCGGGTACAAATTATGTTTTTTAATCCTATTACGCCCGATAGGGAACGTTCCATTGCTAAGCCCACGCGCTGCGATCTTGGTGGTTGCCGCTTAATTGATGTTTTGAGCTGATATGCCGACATTACATGTCATCGGTGCGGGACTTGCAGGCCTTGCTGCGGCGGTAACTGGCGTTGAACGCGGTTGGTCGGTACGGGTATATGAGGGCGCAGGCCATGCCGGGGGGCGGTGTCGCACGTTTCATGACCGCACCCTTGATCGTGAGATCGATAATGGCAATCACCTGATCATGTCAGGGAATAAATCTGCCCTCGGATTTCTTGACCGGATTGATGTTGACAGTTCCAGTGTTCTTGTCGGCCCAGATCAGGCGGAATACCCCTTTGTCGATGTTGAAACCGGTGCACGCTGGGCTGTGCGGATCAATGAAGGTCTTGTTCCGTTTTGGGTGCTTGACGAAAAACGGCGCGTACCAAACACGCGCATGGTTGATTATCTCAAAGCCATCAAAATTGTTTTTGCCGGGGCGCATGAAACGATTGATGATGTCGTTGATCGCGAAAACCCTTTGTATAAGACATTTTGGGAGCCGCTGACCCTTGCGGTCTTGAACACGTCAACTGATGCCGGTTCGGCACAAATGCTATGGTCGGTAATTCGGGAAACATTTGCCCTCGGTGGGCAGGCGTGTCGTCCGCTGACCGCACGTACCGGGCTTGGTCATGCCTTTATTGAGCCGGCGGTAAACTGGTTGGCACAGCGCGGGAGCGTCGTGCGACTTAACACAATGATCAATGCACTGCGTTTTGAAGGTGATCGTGTTGTCGGGTTCAGTTCCGTTACCGAAGACGTTGATCTGGCACCAGAAGATCAACTGGTCCTGGCGATCCCGCCATCGCGTCTAAAAATATTGCTTCCGGAACTAGATCCGCCAGCAGATGATGCGTCGATTTTGAATGTGCACTATCGACTGCCCGAGCCAGCGCCGCGGGATAAATTGGGTCAATCCCCCTTTATCGGCATGGTATCGAGCGAGGGGCACTGGGCTTTTGTGCGTGATGATGTGGTCAGCCTGACAACATCGGCAAGCCATAAAATCGGTCTTGATACCACGCCCAATAAAGAAGCGGCGGATCGCATTTGGGCAGAAACACGGATCGCGCTCGGGCTTGGTGCGGATGCCGTTTACGATGCCGTGCGGGTTATCCGCGAACGGCGCGCGACGCCAGACCAAAGTCCCGCTGGCGTTGCAAAACGGTTGAAACCACGCCAGCGATGGTCGAACCTCGTGCTTGCTGGCGATCACACGGATACCGGTGTTCCCGCAACGATTGAAGGCTCGATCCGCTCCGGGAATAAAGCCGGTGCATTGGCGGTTGGGGCATGAGTGACGCTGTACAGTCGGCATTTCGTGTGCGTTTAAGGGCAGCTTTCTCAAGCTGGCAATGGTTTTCGCTAGTCTCAATGGTTGATAAAGATGGGGCGTACGAACAAATACTGTTGCGCAGTACCTTAGCATGTCGGTGCACCCCATGATCGGGATTGTCTGTGGGCTGAAGTCAGAAGCGGCTGTGGTGCGGCGCGCCTGTGAAGCCGTGTCCGGGTTAAATGTTCGAATTGGTGTGTCCGGTGCGCGCGCAGCGGCAGCGCGGAACATTGCTGTAGGGTTCGCACAGGACGATGCCAAATTTCTTCTTTCTGTCGGCGTGTCTGGCGGGCTTGACCCATCATTGACGCCCGGCACATTGCTACTCAGTCGGAACATATTAACGCCAAACGGCGCGGCAATAGGATCGCTGGATCACGCACTTTTTCACGTGCGCCCATTTGCTGAAGCTCACGGGCGTTGGTCAACTCTTCTGGGATCAGACGAAATAGTAACGTCACCGGAGGAGAAGGCACGTCTATTTGCACAAACCGGTGCACACGCGGTCGATATGGAGAGCCATGGTGTAGCTGAGGCAGCAAGAGATGCAGGCTGCACCTTCATGGCCATACGAGCAATTGCGGATGCTGCTGATCGGGCATTGCCGCCGCCCGCCTTGGATGCAGTGGCACCGGATGGGTCAACCCGTGTTTTATCGACGCTATTTAAAGCTGCAAGGGCACCGAAACATTTTCCGGCATTATTAAAGCTTGGCCGGGATTCCGACGCGGCCCTTGGTGCCCTTGGGGCGGTGTTGCCCGATTTATTGCAGAATATCGCTTCTTACATGGAGCCTTAAAAAAGGCGGTGGCTGTTGTTGAGATGACGAAAAGCATCGCTCAGCGCCGTTCTGACCAGTAGATCAGTACCCACCCGAAGATGGTGCGTGGACCAAGCGTTTTCGAGATTTGCGAGTTTCTCTCACGTCAGATTCAGGTGGCCTGTGCCCAATACTGAGCGGCACCAAAGCCGGCAGGCGAGGGGCACCGCGATCGTGATGAATGGCGCTTTCTTCATTGACCACGACCGGGTTCGATGTTGATGACGCTGCAATGGTTTTTGTTCTCATATGCCGCTTATTTCGGAGGTTGCCAAAAGTTGCACCTGCTTTCAATAAAACGCCTGAGTACCCCGACTGACCCTGATTAAACCGACCAGAGGCTGGCACCCGGTTTTCTCAACTTACAAAAGCATAAGTATAGGGTTGACGATGGGAGAAGGCCCGCAATTCGACCTGAATTTCGCCGTCCTGGACGGCGACATTGGTGCCGCCCGATGGGCCCGCCGTGCCGGTAAGTAAAGCTGTGCCTTTATTGCGCATTTGGTCGCCCAGATAGACGCTGCGGAGCATCCTCGAAGGACCCACGTCGAAGAGAAAAATCCCCGAATGGAGAATCTGCGGATAATTGTGGTCCCCGCCGTGTACGATAAATAAGAATCCTGACGGCCGTGGTGGTATGATCGTCGCCACTTCATTAGGCGACACTTCGAATTGGCCTGTTATAAAGCCTGGTGCCTCAAGGCGCTTATGATCAGGGGAAATTGATAATTGTGTCGTCCAGTTAGAACCATCCGCGCTTGTCCGGAGCTGGAAGGCATCACTACCTGTAAGGCCGAGTTCGGCGCGCCCTGAAAAATTGTTCTGAAAAAGGACACTCGCCGTATCTGTTTCGTCGGCCTTGTTGACCTTTAGCCGATGACCGGCACCCTCGTGATTGAAGAGGCTCGCCTGTGATGCGACGGTTAAACGGTTAATAGCGTCCGCTGTGGCATTAACGCCTAATGTGGCCGGCGGCCCGCCCGTATTACCCCCGGTAGTCGTCCAACCGGTACCATCAAAAACATAGAGTGCGGCGGCATCCTGTGCCCAGACGACCCAACCGATTTGTGGTGTATAGAATGCCCAGGCCGCGTCCTGAAAAGCGGCGAGTTGGCCTGTTTTCCCAGAAAATATGCCGTTTGGAGAGGTCCCTATGATCACGCGGGTGCCCGGGGCCGGGCCGGGCGGCGGTGTGTCGGCATTCATTGTCTCAACGCTTGCGTGCACCAGGGCATCGAGCATTCGAACCGCCTCATTATGGGTTACGTGT
>SHAI01000064.1 GCA_004213235.1 Parvularculaceae bacterium | reverse complement strand
CCGGATTATGTCCACTGTATGGTCGAATTGTCCGATGGCGGAAAAGACGCCGGTTATTGGCGGGAGTTCAATACACAGACAAAAGAATTTGTCGATGGTGGTTTCTATCTGCCTGAGGCAAAATCAGATGTGTCATGGGTAGATGAAAACACATTGCTCGTCGGCACTGATCGCGGGCCGTCCACTCTGACGGAATCCGGCTATCCACGTACGTCAGTAAAATGGACCCGTGGGACTGACCTTGGCGATGCACCTGTGATTTTCGAAGGGCCTGCGCAGGACGTGTGGGATTTAACCTATGCGGAACATGACGGCGATGCGACCTATATCATCGGTTTGCGCGGTACGTCGTTTTTCGAGCGTGAATACTCTCTGCAAAATAGTGATGGTACTTTTACCCCTTTACCCTTTCCGCCCAACACCGATCTACAGGGTGTGCTGAATGGTGAATTGATTGCGCTTCTGCGCGAGGACTGGACCCACCAGGACGAGAACTTCTCTAACGGGTCGGTGATCGCTTATGACCTGGAAGCGGGTACCACACATCTGGTCATGGCACCGGCGGAAAACCAATCGATTGAACGTGTAGCCCTTGGCAAGTCAAACATCATTATTCAGTATTTGGAGGATGTTTCCGGCAAGGCTGTGCGTCTTACCCGTGGCCGTGCCGGTGACTGGAAGCAAAAGCCGTTCAAGCTGCCGGAAAATGGTGTGGTCCGGGTCATCTCTGCAGGTGGTGGCACGGACGAGGCATATTTCTCGTTTGAAAGTATGACAACGCCAAACAGCCTTTATCATGCCAGTGCCCGCAATCGTTTGACCCGGGTACAGTCCCTGCCAGCGCTTTATGATGCTGAGGATGTGGTTGTCGAGCAGCGTTTTGCGGTATCAGCCGATGGCACCAAGGTGCCATATTTCATAATGGCCAAGGCGGATGTGTTAAAGGCGGGTAATGCGCCTACAGTGCAATATGGTTATGGCGGATTCCTGGCGTCAATTTTGCCGGTCTACTATTCTGATCCCGGCCGGCCACAACATGGTGCCCTTGCCGGGCGGATGTGGGTGTCGCGCGGCGGGGTTCTTGTCCTGTCGAATATTCGTGGCGGATCTGAATACGGACCAAAATGGCATCAAGCTGCCCTGAAGGAGAACCGTCAAAAGGCGTTTGACGATTTCATCGCAATCTCCGAAGCGCTGATTGATACCGGCGTGACGAGCCCGGAAAAACTGGGGGCCGTCGGGCGGTCTAATGGCGGGTTGTTGATGGGGGCAATCATGACACAGCGGCCGGATCTTTATGCCGCCGTCGATATCGGTGTCCCGCTCTTTGATATGTACCGCTATGACAAACTCCTGGCCGGGGCGTCATGGGTGGGCGAATATGGAGATCCTGACATCGCTGAAGAGTGGGCATTTATTTCTCAATACTCGCCTTATCAAAAGTTAGAGGCGGGCAAAGCCTATCCGGCACCATTCTTCTATACCTCTACGAAGGATGATCGTGTCCATCCCGGTCATGCGCGAAAGGCGGCCGCAAAAATGGCCGACCTCGGTTATGATGTCTTCTATTATGAAAACATCGAAGGCGGTCATGGTGGCACGGCCAATCAGGACCAGCTCGCATATCGTACGGCTTTGGAATTCGCTTATTTTGCAAAAATGCTGATGGGTGATGAAAATAAGCCAGGCGGTGGGTCTGATTGATACATACGGACCGGATCTGGCGGGCCATTTGGTCTATCAAGCAAAGCGCATGGTTGATGGTTCCGGTGGTATCTTGATCAGGCGATGAAGGCGCGGGGTCTTTCCTAACAGGGTGGGACGCGTTACCCTTTTCGAAAGAATGTGTGTCGAACGTCGGCAACGCGATAAATAGACGGCGCGATAAACAGTTGGCGCGACAAACGGAGAAAGGACGAAGCAGGATGGGCTGGTGGTTTGCAATAAAGTTGTGGCAGCGTGTTCTCTTGGGACTTGTTCTCGGTGTTGTCTTTGGGGTTCTTGTTGCTCAAACCATGGACCCAATCGCTGCTGAGGCGTTGCTCTCTAAAGTGCGGATTATTGGAGATATCTTTATCCGCCTGATACGGATGATTGTGGTCCCATTGGTATTTTTCACCCTGGTTGCGGGCATCTATGCCATGGGTGACCCGAAAAAACTGGGCACAATTGGGCTGAAAGCCTTCGTCCTTTACATCCTTACGACATTCTTTGCGAACATTATTGGCCTTGGCATGGGAACCTTGTTTCAGCCCGGTGTCGGTGTTGACCTCGGCGGCGCGGAGCCGCGCCAGATGGGCGAGGCGCAGCCCCTCGGTGAAAGGTTGATGGGGATTATTCCAGCCAATCCGTTCGCCGCGCTGGTTGAGGGAGATATCCTCGCGGTCATTTTCTTTTCGCTTCTTTTCGGTGTGGGGCTTCTCCTGGCTCAGGAAGAGGGTCGCCCCGCCGGGCGCTTTTTTGAAAGCGCGTCTGAGGCCATCTTGAAGATGACCAACATTATCATGGAATTGGCGCCCTTCGGCGTTTTCGGCCTCATCGCGTATACGGCTGGCACCAAGGGCGTTGAAACATTTACCGCGATTTTGAACCTCACTCTGGCGGTCTATATTGGCGCGGCCGTGCACATGGTGCTCGTTTACGGATTGCTGGTGCGGCTCCTGGCGAATCTGCCGGTCAGACGGTTCTTCCGGGATATTCTTGACGCACAAATGGTTGCCTATTCCACGTCCTCTTCTTCGGCGACCCTGCCGGTGACCATTCGCGTCGCTACAGAAAATCTCGGCATCAAGAAATCCGTCGCCGGATCCGTCCTGCCTTTGGGCGCGACCATCAATATGGATGGCACATCTCTTTATCTTGGCATTGTTGCGCTCTTTACGGCCCAGGCCTTTGGTTACACACTGGAGCCACATCATTATCCGTTGATTGCGCTGACAGCAGCATTGGTCTCAATCGGAACGGCGGGCGTGCCGTCGGCATCATTGTTCCTCCTGTCGATTGTCCTCGACGTTTTTGAGGTCAGCCCGGAACATACAGCATTGATTATTGGATTTATCTTCCCGTTCGACCGGTTGCTCGACATGATGCGTACGGTGGTGAACGTTACCGGCGATACGGCGGTGGCGACCACCGTTGCCAAATGGGAAGATGAGCTGGACGAGGAAGTGTATCTGGAAAAACCAGCCCAGTGATCATGTCGGCGCGGGCTGATCGGTTGGTTTTCCGGCATCGCCGGTAATGACTGGTCCCGTGGCTTGAAATCGCTATTTGGGACTTTTCAGATCCGCCAGCGCGGCGCGGCCGTAACTGAAATATGATTATGTTACGGTTACTCATTGGCATTTGTGCGGGTGCTTTTATTGGTGCCATTTTTTGGGCCATCGGCGCGGACGACCGTGGTCTGCTGACGGTGGTTCAGGAGATGCTGCGCCAGCCATGGTCAGTCGTTGCGCTGATCGATCTTTATCTCGGCTTTCTGATTGCCGCGGTTGTGATTGTCCTGTTCGAGCGCAACCTTCTGGTTGCACTGTTCTGGGCCCTGCCAACGTTTTTTCTGGGCAATTTCTGGCTGGCGGCGTGGCTGATCGTCCGTTTGCCGGAGATCATCCGCCGGTTCAGGTAAAATCTTCCAGCGCTGCCATGCGGGTCTTGTTATTCCTGTCCTGCATCCTCGCTGCCATCATCCTCTTTAAAGCGGGCGAACCAGGCGAGCGTATGTTCCACCTTTGAGATCAGCCTCGATGGGCGGCTCGCGATACCATGGCTGGAGCCGGGCACACGTACCAGTGCGGTGGGAACGCCGCGTAACTTTAATGCCTGGTAGAATTGTTCAGACTCTGAGATCGGGGTGCGGTAATCCTGTTCACCCGTCATGAGCATGGTTGGTGTGCTGACATTGCCGACAAGAGAAATTGGCGAGCGTTCCCAGTAATGATCCACTGCTTCCCACGGCATGCCCGGAAACTGATGTTGAATCTGGTAGATATAGCTATCTGCCGTGAGTGTCTTGCTGGTCCAGTTGATGATCGGTTTTGCGGCCACTGCGGCGCGGAACCGGTCCGTCAGCCCAACGGCATAAGCCGTCGCAACGCCGCCGGCCGATCCGCCCGCGACGTAAAGCTGTTCGGGGTCGATGAACCCCTTGGCGATCATCGCGTCAACACCAGACATATGATCGGCAAAATCATCCTTGCTGGGATATTTATATTGCAAGAGCAGACCAAATTCCTCGCCATAGCCGGACGATCCCCGGTGGTTATCGTAGAAAACGACATATCCTTCAGCGGCATATCGCTGGACTTCCAGCGCGAAGGTTGGACCATAGGCAAGGTGCGGGCCGCCATGGATTTCTAAAAGAAGCGGGTATTTCCTGGCTGGATCAAAATCTGGCGGTGTAACATACCAGCCTTGAATTTCCTGTCCGTCCAGGGAGGATGTGTAGACAATCTCGTTTATGGTGCCGAGTTTCTTCTCCCCCAAAGCGTCCTCATTCAATTGGGTGAGCTGTTGTGGTTTGCCGTTGCGCAGGGCAACAAGATCCGCTGGTCGGTCGGGGCGGCTTTTTGTATAAACGATGCTGCCCATCGGGCTGACATCATATTGGGCCGAGAGGTAAGGCCGACCAAGGGAAAGCCCACCAGCATCCCTCACCAAGGTTTCATATGCGCCGTTGAGGTGGATTTTGGCGATGTGCTTTGCGCCGCGGTCATCAAACATGCCATAAACGCCGCTGCTGTCATTAGCCCACTTTAAACTGCCAAGAGATCGATCAAGCTCATCTGTGAGCGACCTTTCGCCTGTCCCGTCGAGCGCCATAATATGCAGGCGGTAGATCCGGTAAGCCCTTTTATTGTTCTCAGCACGGAGAAACGCCAGTGATTTCCCATCCGGCGAAATGGTGGGTGCCCCCTCGAAACCGGGCCGCTTGGTCAATTGCCTCATTGTCCCGTCAAGGGCGACGGAAAAAAGGTCCGCCTCCACCGTTTCGAATTCCCAGCCATCGTGACGATTGGCCGAAAAGATGATTTTGTCGCCGTCTGGCGTCCATGCCAGTGGCCCATCATGGTCATAGTCGCCCTTGGTGAGCTGGCGCGGTGTACCGCCATCTGCTGGCACGACAAAGATATGGCTGCGTGCGGGGTCAATAAATCCCTTGCCGTCCCGGCGGTAGACGGCAGCCTCGATCACCTTGAATGGTTCTGCCCACTTTGCCCCTTGAGGTTTTTTCACCTCCCCCTTCACCATTGGATCGGTGTCGACGGGCGTATCCATAACAAAAGCAATGTGCCGGCCGTCCGGTGACCATGCGAGGTCGCGCGGTGCGCGGCGTACGTTCGTCACAATGGCCGTGTTCATCGCGTCGAGATGGAGGACGCAGATCTGAGCGGTGTCATTTACGCGGGAGATATATGCCAAGCGCTGGCCATCGGGCGACCATCGCGGCGAGGAATAATCCGCATCATCCGCCAGGAGCGGGCGATGGCCGCGACCGTTCAGTGCCACCATCCAGATGCGGTTGCGGGTCCGGTCTGTCATGATGTCATTTGACCGGCGGACATAGGCCACAGCCGACCCATCAGGGGAAATCTGTGGATCGCTTGCGACCTCAATGTTGAAGACATCTGCAGGGCTTAAAAACGCCGGGTCGCGCCCCCCGGTTTCATCATTGGCGAGTGCTGGCGTGATTGCGGCTGTCATCACTACCAGGGCGTGGATAAAACGGTTTTTGAACATGAGGTTGCGATCTCCGGGTTGATTGCCGCATTTTATGTGCGGCATCGCGAGTAAAGGCTTTGCGCGCCCATAAACTCAGCGATCCGTGCGTTCCGCGCAATAGGCAATTGTTTTACACCAGGCAGGCTTAGTAGTATGATGACCCACGCAAGTAAGTCTGGTAAGATGTTTTGGGGTACTGAATAATGTCTTTAGAACCGCTTTTGGCCGCGCCTTGGCATATTCAGCTGCATGCTGCTGCAGCGATGAGCGCGTTCGTTCTTGGTTGCGTTCAGTTTTTGGCCCCAAAGGGCACACTGCCTCATCGCACCATTGGGCCAATCTGGGTCGTTCTGATGGCCATTGTTACTATAACGGCTGTTTTTATTGTTCATCCAAGGCCCGAGGGTGCCCCGATTACGGCACATTTCACTTTTATTCATTATATCTTCATCCCACTGACGACCTCTGGGCTCATATATGGCCTTTTTCGGATCGCTCAGGGTGGGAAAAGTTTGAAGCGCCATGGTAAAACTTTTGCGGGCCTTTTCGCCGGCGGTCTCATAATTGCCGGGCTTTTTTCATTTATTCCCGGACGGATTATGCATGACGTTGTATTCAATAAACGCCTATCTGGTAGTTCCGAATTTTATGTTGCGCCATATCTTTACTTTCTGCCGGGTGCGAAGCCGCCCGAACGTGAAATAGGCAGAGAGCCAGCGTCTGAAGAAACTGAAAAAGGTGCCCCCAAAGACAGTGATGCGTCCCGCAGCTGATGGCTCTTTTTCGTCGCGGTTTAGGGTTATTAGTCGGTGCGCACGGATCAAAAACTGTTGCTAACGGGAACATGGCCAGCAGCAGGCGCGGCTATCAAGCCCCGCCATGGTGGCTTTAAACGAAATGAGCTGAATTGAAGGATGAAACGGGCCGCCACCCTGCGATGCGGCGAGCGCGTACCGGTACACTTGCAATTTCGTCGTTTTTCCGCTCTAAGGCCCACAATTCCGGGAAGCTGTAGCTCCCGCGTCTACCGGCACGCCCCTCCAAACCTTATGTAAAAGGAGACGAGGCCGGGGATGCACCGCCGTCGGGGTAATGCCCTCACGGCGGCATTATTGCTTTGCGCGCTGGCGGCGCGCGGGGCGTTGAGGGTAGTGCCCGCAATGGCGGCTCGGAAAGAAAGGCGATTGGCATGTTTGAAAACTTGAGCGACCGATTAAGCAGTATTTTCGAGAACCTGCGTGGCCGTGGTGCGCTGGAAGAAAAAGACGTCACCGCTGCCTTGCGGGAGGTGCGGGTTGCGCTTCTTGAGGCGGATGTCGCCTTGCCGGTCGCGAAAGACTTTGTTGGCAAGATCAAGGAACGCGCCATCGGCCAGGAAGTTCTGCGCTCTGTGACGCCGGGCCAGCAGGTTATCAAGATTGTCCACGATGCGCTGATTGAGATGCTCGGCGGGCGCGAGGCCGCCGATGATGGCCAGCTTAATTTGAACATGAGCCCGCCCGCCCCGATCCTCATGGTCGGTCTGCAAGGCTCGGGTAAAACAACCACAACGGCCAAAATCGCCCTACGACTGGAGAAACGTGAGAAGAAGAAAGTTCTCATGGCCTCCCTCGATACGCGCCGCCCCGCGGCGATGGAACAGCTGAAAATCCTTGGTGAACAGGTGGGTGTCGCCACCTTGCCGATTATGGATGGTCAGTCCCCGGTGCAAATCGCCCGGCGTGCCATGGAGGCGGCGAAGCTTGGCGGTTTTGATGTTCTGATGCTTGATACCGCCGGGCGGCTCTCCATTGATGAACAATTGATGGCGGAAGTTCAGGAAATCCACGGTCTGGCAAGACCAATTGAGACCCTCCTGGTGCTGGATAGTTTAACCGGCCAGGACGCGGTGCAGACGGCAGAGAAATTCAAAGAGCGTCTGCCGGTTTCCGGTGTTGTTCTGACCCGTCTGGATGGTGATGGGCGCGGTGGTGCAGCTCTCTCCATGCGGGCGGTGACCGGTGCGCCGATAAAATTTGTTGGTGTTGGCGAGAAAACAGACGCGCTTGATACGTTTGATCCGGAACGAATGGCTGGCCGCATTCTCGGCATGGGCGATATCGTCAGCCTGGTGGAAAAAGCCTCCGAAGAGATCGACCACGAAAAGGCAAAACAGCAGGCCAAGCGCATGGCAAAGGGTCAGTTCGATATGAACGACCTTGCCCAACAGTTTAAACAAATGCGCAATATGGGCGGTATGGGCGCCATTCTCGGCCTCTTGCCTGGCATGGGCAAGATGAAAAAAATGGTCGACCAGGCCGGCGGTCTTGATGACAAAGAGATCATTCGCCAGGAAGCAATCATCAGCTCCATGACGAAAAAGGAGCGGGTTCAGCCAAAGCTTCTGAATGCCTCACGGAAGAAACGTATCGCTGCCGGCTCCGGTACCAGCGTTCAGGAAATAAATAAACTCATTAAAGCCCACCGCCAGATGGCGGATATGATGAAGAAAATGGGCAAGGGCGGTATGAATAAAATGGCCGCGCAATTAGGTGGCATGGGCGGCATGCCCGGAATGGGTGGCATGGGCGGCATGCCAGACCCTGCCGCGCTCGCCGGTCCCGGCGGCAAAGATGCGCCGGATGCGGAAAATATCGACTTCGAAGCGTTGGAAAAAGCGCTTCAGGGCAGGGGGGCTCTTCCACCAGGTCTTGGCGGCATGGGGCCTATGGGCGGTTTGCCGGGGCTGGGGGGTAAGAAGAAGTAAGAACAGACACAGTCCTCAAAACTCTTGGCCCCATTTTCCCGGGGCAGATTAAAACTCAAATGACAAACAGGCTAAAAAGGAAACCATCATGTCACTGAAAATCAGGCTTGCACGCGGCGGTGCAAAAAAGCGTCCATTTTATTCGATCGTTGTGGCCGACAGCCGCATGCCGCGGGACGGACGTTTCATCGAGAAGATCGGCACCTATAACCCACTTCTCTCAAAGGATGACGAAAAGCGCGTTCAGTTTGATGCTGACCGCG
The DNA here is from genome assembly GCA_004213235.1 of Parvularculaceae bacterium. GTDB lineage: Bacteria > Pseudomonadota > Alphaproteobacteria > Caulobacterales > Parvularculaceae > MED-G105. Next base: position 2,472 of record SHAI01000064.1, on the reverse strand, counting down.
CGAAGCATTGGCTCGGCCATGGTGCAAAGCCAACCGACCGTGTCGCGCGCTTTTTTGCGGCGCAAGACCTCGTGAAGCGCGAAAATGGTAATAACCCGAAAAAAGCTGAGCCAGGCGAAAAAGCCAAGGCGCGTATCGCGGAAAAAGAAGAAAAAGCAGCCGCAGCAAAGGAAGCAGCGGAAGAAGCAGCTGCTGCGCCCGCTGACGAATAGGGTCCAGCAAATCAAGCTATGGCCGGATAAATCCGGCCCAGCATCCCGGTGTGCCGTTCATGGCCACCGGGATTTTTTATGTGGCGGGGTTTTCTGGCGCGGGCGTAGCTGGCATCAGTACGCCAGGGACGTTCACGATAGGTTGCGTCTGCCGCGAATATTCCGCGCTGATACCCGCGCGCCGCCGCACTGATAAATCCGTAAGGGAACTTTTACAGCGCCCGGTGTTTTAATTTGCCGGTGTGATACGCAGAACCTTACCGACCGGTCCATCTCCACCATCCTCGGTGGTAATATAGATGGCACCATCTGGGCCTACGCGCACATCGCGCACCCGCGCCTCACCGCGCAAATACGCTTCCTCGCCTGCTTGTGTCATGCCGTTCAGGTCAACCCGGTGGAGTGCCTCGGCGGCAAGCGCACCAATTAGCAAATCGCCATCCCAATCCGACGGGAAGAGGTCGCCGCGATAAACCGCAAAGCCGGACGGCGCAATTGATGGGGTCCAATATTTAAAGGGCTGCTTGGTACCTTCATATTCCGTAAACGGCGAAATTTTCGCATTGTTGTAGTTGACGCCATATGTGGCAATGGGCCAGCCATAGTTTTCGCCCGGTTCAATGATGTTGATTTCGTCGCCTCCCTGGGCACCGTGTTCGTGTTCCCAAAGAATGTCGCGTTCGGCATCAAAGACGAGACCTTGCGGGTTGCGGTGGCCTTTGGACCACAGGCCCGGTGCGGCACCTTCGCCGAAGTCGGGGTTATCCGCCGGGATAGAGCCATCAGGGTTCAGACGAATGACCGCGCCATAGCTGGTCGTCATGTCCTGAGCCTTTTCTTTATATTTTGAGCCCTCGCCCACGGTCAGGAACAATTTTCCGCCGGGGCCCCAGACGATGCGACCACCGAAATGATGACCGGTGTCTTTTGCGGGTGTGGAATCGTAAATCGGTGTGACGTTGCTCAATGATGTGCCATCAAATATGGCCGTTGCAACCCGCGTGCCGTTGGCTTTGCGCTCGCCATGGGCATAAACGAGGTAAAGCATGTTGTTGGATTCAAATTCCGGATGCGGAAGAACATCGAACAGGCCGCCCTGGTTCCATGCCAGAACTTCTGGCACGCCCTCGACGGGGGTATCGACAAGCGCACCATCGCGAATAACCCGTAGTCGGCCCGGACGCTCCGTGACCAGGATATCGCCATTGGGCAGGAAGGCGAGCCCCCATGGGGTGGCGAGGCCGTCGGCAATTGTTTCCACGTTAAGTTCCAGCGCGCCAGCTGGCGCCGGATCCGCCATAGTGACCTGCAGGGATGAATCTCCGCCGCCCTTTGGTGCGCTGGAGGCTGCAGCGTCCGCAGCACCGTTCTGGCTGCCACAGCCAGCAAGCAAAGCGATTGAAAGTGCGATGAGTGATGAACGAATGGGTGTAGCGCGGTGATGCATGTGGTTTTCCCCTTGCAACTTCACCTTTATGGGTAGAAGCGCTTTAACTGTGACGCAAGCCCCCTGGAGGTTGCTTGAGTTTATGGACATCGCGATAGTAGGCTGGGCGTGCGGTTGGGTATCGTCGTACCGTAAGAGGGTAGGAGAGACACGTTATGGCTATCTTGCGCGCGATTGGCGCTTATATTGCTGCGGCGGTAACAACCGGGATCGCGTCGGCTGGATTTTATACACAGCAAGTTTTGGCGAAGCAGGCGTCGATCGGAGTGGTTTATACCCCGGCGCAACAGTTTGAATCCTATGTGGCGAACCTCTTTGGTTTGACGTTGAACGGCGCGCCATCGCTCGCCGGTGTATTGAGCGTTGCGCTACTCGTCGGGTTCATTGTCGCGTTCGTTTTGAAGCGGATTTTGACGCCCCTCGCCCGCATAGCCTATCCCCTCGCCGGGGCCGTGGCGGTCTTTACCGTCGTTTATCTGATAGAAAATGTGCTCTTTGGTGGCGGGACAGGCATTATTGATGGCGCGCGTGATGCGACCGGCATGGTGTTGCAAGGGGTTGCTGGCGGGCTTGGCGGCCTTGTCTTCGCCGTCCTGCGGCCCCATGATTAGACGATGCGCGGATGGGGCTGAGTGTGGTTTACATCGGCGTGAGGTGGCTGAATGGCACAAAACATCAAGCCTGTGAATGTGCCAGGGCTACGCCGGGGAAGCATTCGCCTACTGATTAAACTTTTTCCAAGTGCAACAAACAATTAAAGCATAAAATTGGCTTTGCACATTTGTGCGGGGTCGGTATCCTGAACACACCCAT
>SHAI01000063.1 GCA_004213235.1 Parvularculaceae bacterium | reverse complement strand
GGTCAATAGCCATGGTGGAAACCGGGAAATACGGAGCTCAAAATAGGTGCGCGTATTGTTTGACCTTTTACAGCGTCCACCGGCGGTGATGCGGCAGCTCGTTCAATGGGGATTGATCGGTGCTTTTAACACTGTCCTTTGCTTCGGGATGATTTTTGTTTGCATGCGGTATCTTGGCTTTAGCGCGCTTCTCGCCAATCTGGCGGCGTACATTATTGCAGTGACAAGCGCCTATATTTTGAACAGCCGTTACACTTTTCGATCAGCGAACGCCCATCCAAATGCCGTCATGCGATTTTTTGCAGCATCGCTTACTGGCTATGTCTTAAACGCTCTAACGCTCACCATATTGTTGCGCCTTTATCCTGGCGGCGTAGTCATCTCCCAGATCTGCGCCATGCTTGTTTATTCACTGACCTTCTTTTTTCTTTCGCGTCGCTGGGTTTTTGCCGGGTCATAAAAAAACGCCGCCGCGATAGTGCCACGGCGGCGTTTCAGTCTGCCTTCAAGGCGTTTCCTCAATAAAGTTTATTGAACAAATCAAATTGCCTTAGAACTGGTTCATTGTGTTGTCTTTACCGCCAGCTTTCAGGGCGGCTTCACCGGCAAAATATTCCTTGTGGTCATCGCCGATATCTGAACCAGCCATGTTTTGGTGCTTGACGCAGGCAATGCCCTGGCGGATTTCCTTGCGCTGAACGCCGGCGACATATCCCAGCATGCCTTGCGCGCCGAAATAGTCCTTGGCAAGATTATCTGTCGACAAGGCCGCGGTATGATAGGTTGGCAGTGTGATCAAATGGTGGAAAATGCCTGCCCGCTTGGCACCGTCCGCCTGGAATGTTCGAATTTTTTCATCGGCAGCGGCGGCCAGTTCGCTGTCGTCATATTCTGCGCTCATCAGGTTGGCGCGCTCATAAGCCGAAAGATCCCGGCCTTCTGCGTCCCAAGCGTCGAACACTTGCTGGCGGAAGTTTAGAGTCCAGTTGAAAGAGGGTGAGTTGTTGTAAACCAGTTTCGCATTCGGCACTTCTTCGCGAATCCGATCTACCATGCTGGCAATCTGTTCGACATGGGGTTTTTCTGTTTCAATCCACAAAAGATCGGCGCCATGTTGCAGCGACGTAACGCAATCCAGGACAACCCGGTCGACGCCCGTACCTGGTTTGAACTGAAACAGGTTTGACGCCAGGCGTTTCGGCCGCATTAGTTTGCCATCCCGTTTGATGACAACATCGCTCGATTCCAGGTCGTCAGCGGTAACCTCTTCGCAATCAAGGTAGGCGTTATACTGATCGCCCAAGTCGCCTGGTGTGCGGCTGTAGGCGATTTGCTTGGTCAAGCCAGCGCCAAGTGAATCGGTGCGTGAGACGATAATGCCGTCTTCAACGCCAAGTTCCAGAAACGCATAACGACAAGCCCGGATTTTCGCCAGAAAATCTTCGTGCGGCACGGTAACTTTGCCGTCCTGGTGGCCGCATTGTTTTTCATCCGACACCTGATTTTCGATCTGCAGGGCGCAGGCCCCGGCCTCGATCATCTTTTTGGCCAGGAGGTAAGTTGCCTCAGCATTGCCGAAGCCGGCGTCAATGTCGGCGATGATCGGCACGACATGGGTCTGGTAGTTTTCAACGGCGTCGAGGAGTTCTTTTTCGCGCCCGGCGTCCCCGGCGGCGCGTGCTGCATCAATATCCCGGAACATGAGGCCAAGCTCGCGCGCGTCAGCTTGCTTCAGGAAGGTGTAAAGTTCTTCGATGAGGCCGGGAACTGATGTTTTCTCGTGCATGGACTGATCTGGTAGCGGACCAAAGTCAGAACGCAGGGCGGCGACCATCCAGCCGGAAAGATAGAGGTATTTTCGCTTGGTCGAGCCGAAATGCTTTTTGATGGAAATCATTTTCTGCTGACCGATGAACCCATGCCAGCAGCCAAGGGATTGGGTATAATTCGCTGGGTCGGCATCATAGGCCGCCATGTCTTCGCGCATGATCTTTGCGGTATAGCGGGCAATGTCCAGGCCGGTCGCGAAACGGTTTTGCGCGCGCATGCGTGCGGCGGATTCCGCGTCAATGGCATTCCAGCGCCCATCATGGCCCTTAATGGTCTGGGCCAGCGAATTCATATTGTCTCGATAACTCATTGTCTGTGCCTTCATTTGTTTTGTGTGCCCGGTCTGTTTTGAGTGCCCCGTCGCGCACGCATCAGAAGGTGCCTTTATGGAGGAACGCAGATATCATTTCGCATATGCGATGGTTGATTTGTAATGGTTTACAAAAAAAGCGAGTAATATTGTAAGGTTGGTAAAGTTCTGTTGACCCGTTTGGTACCTTGCGGTTTTGACACTTCAATTCCCGCCTTTAGAAAAAAATCTTCGTCGGGTGGGTGTCATGGGTTCTGGAGCGCATGACCAATTTTGATGGCGTAACGAATATTTTACGGCACCGCACTCGAGGCGGTGGGGTCGTGTCGCGTTACTCTGGAGCGGGTTTCGGGCGACTTGCTCCCAAGCCTTGAATTGCGCTGGCCTCCGTTTTGTCGAGATGCCGGAACTAAGACAATCGAGACCTGATGTCGGTAAGCATTTTTGCGTTTGCGGTGGTCGAATCTTACGGTTTTTCAGTGTAACCTTGTAACTATTGTAAATGGGACGGCGGGTTATGGCGAGAGAGCGCGGATTATATCTGGGGCCAAGATTGCGGCGGCTCAGGCGCGACCGGGGGCTGACACAGGCCGACATGGCGGCGGATCTGGGTATTTCCGCGTCCTATGTGGCGCTGCTGGAGGGCAATCAGCGGCCCGTGACGGCGGACATGTTGTTACGCCTAGCGCGCACGTTTGAGGTCGACCTGTCCGATCTGGATGACCGTAAGTCAGGGGAAACGATTGCCCGCCTGGAGCGCGCCCTTGGCGAGCCATTGTTCGAGGAGATCGAGTTTGGCCCGACGGAGATCGCTGATGTCGCGGCGAGTTTCCCTGCCCTTGCTGAGGCTGTTTTGCGATTGCATACCGCCTATTCCGAAGCGCAGCTGGCCCTTGCGGATAATGCTGATGGTGGCCGCGCTGCCGATCCGGTCGACGAGGCGCGCCGGTTCCTTGCCGCGCGGCGAAATTTCTTTCCCGCGCTTGATGAGGCCGCGGAGAAAATAGCCCGAGAGGTGGACCTGGCCGGTGGGCTTGAAACTTATTTGGAGGCGCGCCGGGGCTTGCGGGTGCGCTGTCTGCCGTCTGATGTAATGGTTGGGGCGGTGCGACGTTTTGATCAGCATCGAAACGAGCTTGTTATTAATGATACCCTTGATGGTGCCAGTCGACGGTTTCAGCTGGCATTGCAAGTCGCCTATTTCGACCTGCGAGAGGCAATTGATGATGCGTTGGCGGACGGACAGTTTGCCACCGATAATGCCCGGCAATTGGCGCGCCGTTCCCTGGGGGGATATGGTGCTGCCGCGATATTGATGCCCTATCAGCGCTTTCACCGTGCGGCGGAAGAGCGCCAGTACGATGTGGAGGCACTCGCCCGTACATTCCGCACCAGCTTTGAACAAGCCTCCCACCGGCTGACAACCCTGCAGCGCCCCGGCCGCGAGGGCGTGCCATTCTTTTTTATGCGGGTCGATGCGGCGGGGAATATCTCAAAACGTCTTGACGGTGCGGGGTTCCCTTTTGCCCGCCATGGCGGGTCCTGTCCAATTTGGGCAGTACACGAAACATTTCGGCGGCCGCGCGAATTATTAACCCAGTGGATTGAGCTGCCAGATGGTGAGCGCTTCTTTACAATCGCCCGGACAGTGACCGCTGGTGGCGGGGCCCATGGTGCGCAAAGTGTCACCCGTGCCGTGGCGTTGGGGTGCGCGGCGCGGGACGCAGGCCGTCTTATCTACGCAGAAGGGCGCGATATCGCCCGCGAGACACCAACGCCAATTGGTGTTACGTGCCGCGTGTGTCATCGTCCGTCATGCCTTGCCCGCGCTGAGCCACCCATCGGCCGACAGGTGTTGGCCGATGAATATCGCCGCCTCGGTGCGCCTTTTGGCTTTGCGGATTAGAAAGCCTGCGCCATTCAGACTGTTCCAAAGTTGAGATCGCGGTATTTCTGTTGACTAAAAATCAATCATTCACTTGCCGGCGACCAGTGCCGCCGGGAGCTATCGGCGTGCGTTCTCTTATCTGAGGCGGCCGCGTTTGCGCGCCGCTTTTGGCGGCTTGTATTTGGGTAGGGATATGGCTGTAAAACCTGCGGCAAAGGCCTGCGCGGCGGCGACATCTGCATCGCTCAAATCCGCCATTAATCCGTCTACCATTGTTTGCGGTACCGGGCCTGCGCCGTATAATTCCGCTTTCGGATTGTTTTTGTAGACCAGGGACCATTTTAGAGCGCTTGCCGGATTGTGTGCACCGGCAATGGGGGATGCATGCAGAATCGCAAGGCGGCGCTGTGCACGGGCATTGCCGGCATGGGCAGCGCGGTTCAGCCAGAGCATTCCCTCTTGCCGCAGGAGCTGTGTGTCGGCTTCGCTCTTGCCGTCTATGGTCAAAAGGCAATCACCAAGCTCATGCTGGGCAGCTTCAAAGCCCTCCCCCATGCCTGCAACGACCCGGTAGGCGGGGGCGGCCGCTTCGCATCCCTTACGTTTCAAGGTTTCGCGTGCCTGAGCAAGCACGCGGCCGCCAGCTTGCAATTGCGCAGGGCGATCGTCTTCTGACTTCTTGTCGGCCCCGCGTCGTCCCTCGGTGACAGGCAGCGGCGTCTCCAGCAAAATCAAATCATCGTCCCCCGCAGTACCTTCCCCAGTCGTCTCCTCCTTTGATGGCGGCGGGTTTTCATCGTTTGATTGCGCCGCATTTACGGGGCATGCGGCAAGGAACATTCCGGCAATACCGGATAGGAGGGCGTAGCTTAGATTTGCTGCATCTTGGCGGGAATGTTGGCGCATGGGATGAAGGGGCTCTCTATTGAGTGAATTTGACTATTCTTCCGCTAGAAACTGACAGGTACGGCGTTCCCTCGCAATAGACGCGATAAAAGGCAGTAGAAATCGGGCAAGGACATGTCGCTCGCGCGCGAAACAACGATCAAGGTGTAAACGCCCAACAATCACGCAATGAATTGTTCCTACCATGTCGGTGACAAAGTCGGTACTGTCTCTTAAAATGTGGCTGGAATAGGGCATTAATGGTTGACGGCTCGGCGTCAGGATAAAACCGTGTACACGGAAGAAAAGATGGCGCGGGCTTTCATGCTCTTAGTGTCACAAATGATGAGTATTTCGCTATGACAAAAAGCCAGATGACGCAAAGCCAGACGCCAAGTGCGCTGGCTAAATTCGCGATCCTGCTTTTGAAATTATATCGTGTAGGCTTAAGCCCGATATTGGCGTTTCTGGGGGTGCGTTGCCGGCACTTTCCAACGTGTTCGGATTACGCCATGACGTCTTTTTCGCGCCACGGGGCGTGGCGTGGATTTTGGCTGACCCTGTCGCGCCTGTCGCGGTGCCATCCCTTTGGCTCCCATGGATGGGATCCAGCACCGGAAACACTACAAGATGCGCGGTGGCGTCCCTGGCGCTATGGGGATTGGTCATGGCGGGCACGTCCTGCAATGTCAGACGATGGCCTGGCGGCGAAAACCGATGATGGAGACGCGTAAAAACGCTAGGCGCGAAGATTATGGCTACAATCGTTTTTGCAACCTGCCGCGAGCAGCCCAATCTCCAGGCGAGCGACAAAATCGTTGCGGATGTCTTGCAAGGTCATGGCGTTGGGGTGATTGCCGCCCCCTGGAATGGGCCCTTCGATCCATTTGAAGAGGCCGACTTAATTGTTGTGCGATCGACCTGGGACTATGCGGCGACGCCTGGAGCCTTCCTGGAATGGCTGGTGCGCTTGCGCGCGTGCTCCAAGGTTTTCAACGATCCCGCGTTGATGATGTGGAACATGTCCAAGCGCTATATGGCGCGCTTGCGTGAGGGTGGGGTGCCGATTGTGCCGACCCGCTTTTGCGCGCCCCATCCGCGCGATATTCTTGCTGCACTCGATGATTTGGGATTGGACGAAGGTATCGTAAAGCCGGTTTATGGTGCCGGTGGCTCGGGGTTGTCGATCATTCGCCGTGACGATGCAGATGGTCTGCGACGGGCCGTGTCGATGTTGAATGCCAGCGCGATGGTTCAGCCAAAGCTGAATGAAATTACGTCTGTCGGCGAAACCTCCCTCATTTTTATCGACGGGCTTTTTTCGCATGCCGTCCTAAAATCGCCCCCGGAGGGGCGAATTCTCTGCCAGGAAGAGCATGGCGGGGCATCGAATTTAGTTCATTTGGATGCCGAGACGATAGATATGGCGCAAAGTGTATTGGACCGTCTGCCGGAACTGCCACTCTATGTGCGGGTCGATGCCATTGTGACGCCAGCGCGCTTTATGATCATGGAAGTTGAGGCCATCGAGCCGGAGTTGTTCTTTAACCTTGCGCCAGAGCAGGCCCATGTTTTTGCAAAGGTCTTGCTGGGACGCCTTTCATAAACGCTGCCTTAACGAGATACAGCTATTTTGGTTCTTGTTTCGTTTCGGGGCCGGGTTAGTTTCATGGATCTGCCAACATCAGTTCAGATCAGGATTGCCGAGCGGCGCGTGAATGATGTCAACGCGCTGGGCGTTCCGGATCTTGCGCAATTTGAAGCCGAAATCGATTATTTCCGACGCAATATTGGTGATGTTCAATCGGATGCCGATCTGATTTCTGACCGTCGTTTGTTGAGTTTTGCGTTGGCGGCTTTCGACCTTCCCGATGATCGAAACACACCGGCACTTATCCGAAATGTCCTTAGCGGAAGCCCCAATGACCCAAGTGCGCTGGTCAATCAGCTCGAAAATCGCAGATACCGAGAATTCGCGGATTTGTTTCAGTTTCCGGGGTCTGGCCGGGTAGCGGTAAGATCAGAAGAAGTGGTTGAGACCGTTATTCAGCGTTTTCGTGACGTCAAGACAGCTGAGTCGCGCCTTGAAGCACTAACCGACCCCGATGAAACCCGCGGCTTTATCTCTGCGCGGCGCCACAGGGAAATTGACTATTTTCTGCAAAACATTGGCAATGTCCAAAGCGCGGAAGATCTCGTTGGTGATTACCGACTCTATCAGTTTGTCATCACCGCTTTTGACTTGCAGGGGCAGGAAAATGCCCAGGGGCTCATCAGCCGGTTGATAAGTGAGGACTTCGACGACGACGGCGCGCTATTCAATCGTTTGCAGAACACCCAGTTTCGGGAATTCGCGACATTTTTTCAGATGCCCGGTGCCGGTGAGCGCAATATTCAGGACAAACGGCAACTCATGGCGGTCGTGGAGCGGTACACCCAAGTCTCCCAGGAGATAGAGCAAGGAGAGGTCAATCCGGGTGTGCGCCTGGCGCTCTATTTCGAACGGAATGCCGAAGACGTCCAAAGCTATTTTGGTTTGCTTGCGGATCGGCCGTTACGAGAATTTGTATTTCAGGCTTTCCGGCTGCCGCCAGCGATGAACCAGTTGCCGGCAGACCGACTGGCCGCGCGCCTGGAAGAACTTGTCGATCTTGAGGAATTGCGGTCGCCGGAAGGTCGTGAAGCATTGTTGAGACGGTTTTCCGTGTCGTATGATGCGGATAATACCGCACTGGGGAGCGGGGCAGGTGCCATACTCACCCTGTTTCGGCCGATTGGCGTTTCCGGTGCGTCTGCTGCAAGCCTTTTTGCGGCCGCGACGCAAAGGTAAACATCCCTCCCTTGATACGATGGCTGTGGCCGCCTAAACCGGCCCGGTAACGAAGAGATCTTTAAGGATAAGAATCATGGTCGCGATCACGCTACCCGATGGGGCGGTCCGCACCTTCGACGGACCAATCACCGGCGAGGGCGTCGCTTTGTCGATTTCCAAATCACTGGCCAAGAAGGCGATTGCTGTTCGGGTTGATGGCGTGCTGACGGATTTATTCGTCGACATCGACCAGGATGCATCGCTGGAGATCGTGACGCGCGATGACGAAGATGCGTTGGAACTCATTCGCCATGACGCGGCGCACCTTCTGGCGCAGGCGGTGCAGGAATTGTTTCCGGGGACACAGGTCACCATTGGCCCTGTCATCGAAGACGGGTTCTTCTATGATTTTGCGCGGGATGAGCCCTTTTCCACAGATGACCTGGAAAAGATCGAAAACCGCATGGCCGAAATCGTTGATGAAGCGCGTCCGACCCGACGGGAAATCTGGAACCGCGACGCGGCGATCGATCATTTCAAAGGGCTTGGCGAAACCTATAAGGCTGAAATCATCTCAGATCTTCCGGAAACAGAGGAAATAAAACTTTACTATCATGGTGGCTGGCACGATCTGTGTCGTGGTCCGCACCTGCCATCGACCAAGCATATTGGTAAGGCCTTCAAGCTGATGAAGGTTGCCGGTGCCTATTGGCGAGGCGATAGCCGCAATCCCATGTTGCAGCGGATTTACGGTACCGCCTGGGCGAGCGAGAAAGACCTCAAGGCCTATCTCCACCGACTTGAAGAAGCTGAAAAGCGCGATCACCGCAAGCTTGCCAAGGTCATGGACCTCTTCCATATGCAGGAAGAAGGTCCAGGCTCGATTTTCTGGCATCCGAATGGCTGGACACTGTTTCAGAATTTGATTGCCTATATGCGCCGACGTCAGGAACAGGCCGGGTATGTGGAAATCAACACCCCGGACCTGCTCGATTATTCCTTATGGGAAACATCGGGGCATGCGGAAAAGTTCGGTGAGAATATGTATTCCACTGTCATGCCGGATGAGCGTAAATATGCACTAAAGCCGATGAACTGTCCTGGCGGCGTTCAGGTTTACAATCATGGTATCCGCTCCTATCGGGAATTGCCACTTCGGGTCGCTGAGTTTGGCAAGGTTCACAGATATGAGCCTTCTGGCGCGCTCCATGGAATGATGCGGGTACGGCATTTCACGCAAGATGATGCCCACATATATTGCACGCCCGAGCAGTTGCAGGATGAGTGCTTGAAAGTCGTCGACCTGATCCTGGATATTTATAAGGATTTCGGCTTTGAAGATGTGAGGATAAAATTCTCAGACCGACCAGAAGCGCGCATCGGTGATGATCACGTCTGGGATAAATCCGAAGCGGCTTTGCGCAATGCCCTGGAAGCTACTGGTCTGCCATATGGCGTTAATCCCGGGGAGGGCGCGTTTTATGGCCCGAAGCTGGAATTCGTATTGCGCGACGCTATTGGCCGCGACTGGCAGTGCGGCACGTTGCAGGTGGACTTCAATCTGCCCGAAAGGTTTGACGCGACCTATATTGGCCAGGACGGCGAAAAGCACCGCCCTGTCATGCTCCACCGAGCTCTGTTCGGTTCACTGGAACGGTTTACGGGCATTCTGATTGAGCATTATGCGGGCGCGTTGCCGCTATGGCTTGCGCCCCGTCAGGTTGTGGTCACGACAATTACATCCGAGGCTGATGAATATGCCCTCGAAGCCGCGGCGGCACTTCGGGCGGTGGGCCTGCGTGTTGAGACAGATCTGCGCAACGAGACCATCAATTACAAAGTCCGTGAGCACTCTTCCAGTAAAGTGCCGGTTATTGCGGCGGTGGGTGCGCGCGAAGCGGAAGGGCGACAATTATCGATCCGCCGGCTCGGCTCCAAAAAGCAGTCAGTCCTCGCGCTGGATGAGGCAATTGCCGAATTGGCCCGGGAAGCAACGCCGCCGGACCTGGCATGATCGCGGTGCGCGCTTGCGGTAGTGACTGATGGTAGGCTAGGCTGGCGAATACCCAGGCCAGAAACTCTACTTGCAACCGTACTTACTGCCAGACTTGCCGCCAGGCGCGCTGATTGCGATAACATAAGCGCTATTGGGAAAAGGGGATCCAGAGCACGTGAGCGAACCATCACAACAATCTATCGCGCGGCGTGCCCAGGTGAGCGCGATCATGGTGTCCTATTTTACAGGCCCCCTATTGGCGCGCGCGCTGGATGCATTGCGTGCTCAGCCTGACGTGAAAGAGATCATCCTCGTCGATAACGGAAATTGGGACGGGGCGGTCAAAGAGGCGATCGGCGAAAACGATAGCGCGCCGCCGGTGCGTCTGCTCAGCGGGCACGGAAATATCGGGTTTGCCGCAGCCTGCAATCTTGCTGCGGCGAGCGCCACGGGCGATGTGCTCTTGTTTGTCAATCCAGATGCGATACTGCCGCGCGGGGCGGTCGCTGATCTGCTTCTTGGCGGGCAAGCCGAAGACGGACCTTGGGTGAATGCGCCAAAGATTATTGATCCGGACGGGGCTGAGCAACAGGGGTCCCGACGGGCAACATTGACGCCCTGGCGTGCTTTTGTCGAGACGACGAAACTCTACCATATCGCACCGAAGCACCCATATTTCCGTCGGTTTAACCTCCATGGCGATCCGTGTCCGGAACGACGCACCCGCGTGCCGGTCATTTCCGGGGCGTGTTTTATGCTTCCCAAGACCGACTATGATGCCATTGGCGGCATGGATGAGCGGTATTTCCTGCATGTGGAAGACGTCGATTTCTGTTTGCGCTTCGCCAAAGCGGGCGGGCACGTGTTGTTTGAACCAGCTGTTGCGGTTCTCCATTTCAAAAGCTCCAGCCGGGTTGGTCCGATCAGTGTTGAAGCTCGAAAAACTGCCAGCATCATCAAATATTTTTACGCCCACTTTTCCGATGTTTATCCGGTCGGCTTTCTGCCGCTGGTTGGCGTGTGTTTGTGGGGTTTGTTCGCGGTAAAGATAGTTGGGCGCACGGCTGCTGACGCACTTGGGTTTGTTGGGGTGAACCGTCATCGTGGTGCGGCGGTGCTCCGTCGGGCACGCGCAATAGCGTCGCGTCGCGCGTCCCGATAAGGCGTCTTTAAAGGTATCGGCAAATCTATCGTCAGTGGCCGGCGCAGTAATTCAGCGGCGCGGGCATTAGCTTATGGCGTCTTTGATCAACCCATATTTTGAAAGTCTGACACGTCGAACAAATACAGGGTCCGCGAATTTTTCGCGTCTAACTGGACGGTCAGTGTATCAATGAGATTGATGGTGCCAAACCGATTGATCAATTGGATGGCTTGACTGCTGGTTGTGACATAGAGCGCACGGCTTTCCGTTGCAGGATCAAAGTGGTGGTACGCTTCAAAATGATGATCAATGCGCTGATTTGAATTCCAGCTGACAAA
>SHAI01000062.1 GCA_004213235.1 Parvularculaceae bacterium | reverse complement strand
CAAGTGTTATCGCGTCGGGCCCGTAATTAGTGACAAAATGACGATCGCCAATGCGCCGGCGACGAATATCGGCCGGCACCGGGGATAAGGGCAAACCAGCTTTTTGCGCCAATAGGGGGAGAAGGTTTTCCAGAAAGTTTGTATCTGGGACCGTGCTCAGAAAGAAACGTCGATCAAATTGATAGAGGAGACCGGGGCCCTCGTCGCTCTTTGACACCGCGCTTGCGTCCGTCTCGATATGGTCCAACCATATGCTGCCGCTTACCGCTGAGCCTTGATATTCGCCGTTTATACGGTAGTCGCGCGGAAATGTTTCAGCAGCGGCAAAGGCAAAAGATGAGGGTGCAAACAATTGCCCAAGGGGGGAGCTTCCCGGAATCTTGAACGAATTGTCTCTGGATCCGGTGCGCGGGCCAAACAAGGTGATCGCTTCTGTGGTGGAAAACGCGGCAATGGCCGTTTCGCTCATGATCGGCAGTGACGGGCAAATAACCAGTTTGTAGGCGGATAGGTCTGCGTCCGGTTGCAATATGTCCACGTTCAGCCCAACCCGCCGGAGGGCTGTGTAAAAATCCATGCATAAATCTGGATAGGACCATTCAGAGCCATGGCGATCTGCTTCAAACGCCCATTGTGCTTCATAGGAAAACACCAGGGCAACATCACCTTGTTCTGGCGCGTGTGCCACATGGCTTAACTCATTGCCCAGGGTCTTGACTTCTTCATAAGCCGGCGCGGGGGCATCGTCCGGTCGCAACAGCCCGGCATGGGTTTGTTCCTGTGCGAAGGGTGCCTGGCGCCACCGGAAATAGCTCACCGTTGAGGCCCCATGGGCAAGGGCTTCTGCGCCCCACGCGCGCACCATGCCGGGCAGGGGGGCCGGGTTATATGGTGCCCAGTTCACCGGGCCGGGTTGCTGTTCGCAGACCTCCCAATCGCCTTTGCCGCATCCGCGATACAAATCGTGATGGAAGGCGGCGAAATCCGGATGGCCCTGGCGCATATATCGCTTCTTGATGTCGTCGGGATATGATGACCAGACAAGAAATCCCAGCGGGTAGCTGTCCCATCCGATACTGTCTATGTCCTGGCCCAGGGCAAAATGGTCGAAGTCGAAGAATTGTCCCATGGCGTTGTGCACAATTTTTCGGCCCGGGGAATGTGCGCGAATGACGTCAGTCTGAAGACGATTGAAGGAAATAACCTGATCGGATGAAAACCGATAATAGTCCAGCAAATGGGCGGGATTTGCCTCTGTGACGAGCCCGATGGGGAGGTCGACAGACGCGAACGAGGTATATTCCTGACTCCAGAACACAGCCCCCCAGGCATCGTTTAAGGCCTTGATATCCACATATTTCGCCGCAAGCCAATTGCGGAATGCCGCCGCCGCATTGGCAGAGTAACTGCGCACTGTTTGATGGCATCCATATTCATTGTCAGTCTGCCAGGCCGTTACTGCCTCGTGTTTCCCATATCGCTGTGCCATCGCGGTGGTAATGCGCACGGCTTGCGTGCGGTAAACGGGGGCGGAAAAACAATAATGCCTGCGCGAACCAAATCGACGTTCCCGTCCGTCTGCTCCAATCGCAAGAATTTCCGGATGTGAATCGATCAGCCATTTTGGCGGGGTCGCCGTTGGCGTACCGATCATCACCTCAAGCCCGTGTGCGCCCAGATTATCGATTGCACGATCAAGCCAGTCCCATTGAAAAGCGCCTGGCGTTGGCTCTATCCGGCTCCAGGCGAATTCAGCGATGCGAACCTGAGTGAGACCAATCTCGCGCATGCGCGCTGCGTCACGGGGCCAGATTTCTTCTGGCCAATGCTCTGGATAGTAACAAACCCCAAGGCGTGGTGTGGTCATGGTCCCGTCTCCGGAAAATGAAAGAAACGCCGCGCGGGGTGACACCCGGGCTTAACGCAAGAAAGTTCGCTGTTACCATGAGCGGCGGATTGGCGGAACTGTCTTTTACGTTGTGAGCGCGCCGGGGTTTATCTTTGCTGCGTCGCGGTTATTGTGCTTGTTTCTCAATCATTTTTGAAGGCGACCAGTCCCATGGCGGATAAATCAAGACTTCCTTCCCGGCACGTTTCGGTGGGCGCGGCCAAAGCCCCCCAACGCTCCTATTATTATGCCATGGGCTTAACAGAGGCGGAGATTGAAAAGCCATTTATTGGCGTTGCGTCCTGCTGGAACGAATCTGCGCCGTGCAATATTTCCCTGATGCGCCAGGCCCGTTCTGTCAAAGAAGGGGTGCGCATGGGCGGCGGTACACCGTTTGAATTTTGCACCATTACTGTGACTGACGGGATTGCGATGGGCCATGAGGGGATGCGCTCTTCTCTGGTGTCGCGCGAAGTCATCGCCGACTCAGTGGAGCTGACCATGCGCGGGCATTCTTATGATGCTCTTGTCGGGCTTGCCGGATGCGATAAATCGCTGCCGGGAATGATGATGGCGATGTTGCGCCTGAATGTTCCAAGCGTCTTCTTTTATGGGGGATCAATCTTACCTGGATGCTGGCGTGACCGGGATGTCACGGTGCAGGATGTATTCGAAATCGTTGGTGAACATGCCTCCGGCAAGGTCAGTGAAGAGGACGTTTTTGAGCTGGAGCGGGTTGCCTGCCCGTCTGCCGGGGCATGTGGCGGTCAGTATACGGCGAATACCATGGCCTGCGTGGCGGAGGCAATCGGCTTGGCGGTTCCATTCTCCGGGGCGTTGCCAGCACCCGATGAGGGCCGTGACGCTTATGCGCGCCGGGCTGGTGAAACGGTTATGCAGCTGATTGATGGCGGACCGCGCCCGCGGGATATTTGCACGCGCGAAGCATTTGAAAACGCAGCAGCGGTCGTCGCTGCCACGGGCGGATCGACAAATGCGGGGCTTCACCTGCCAGCGATGGCGAATGAGGCGGGCATTGAATTCACCCTTGAAGATGTGGCGGCGATTTTCAAAAAGACCCCTTATATTGCCGATCTGAAGCCCGGCGGGAAATATGTTGCGCGGGATATGGCAGAAGCTGGGGGCATGCCGGTTTTAATGCGTACACTGCTGGACGGGGGATTCCTTCATGGTGATTGTGTCACTGTGACGGGAAAAACGCTTGCCGAAAATCTGGAAGAGGTGACGTTTCGCACTGACCAAAATGTGATCTACCCGGTCTCAAATCCTCTCTCGCCTACTGGCGGCGTTGTTGGTTTGAAAGGGTCATTGGCACCGGAAGGGGCGATCGTGAAGGTTGCAGGCATGACGAAATTGAGTTTTCGCGGGCCAGCGCGCGTCTTTGAATGTGAGGAAGAAGCATTCGAAGCGGTTTCCCAAGGTGGTTATGAAGATGGGGAAGTTCTGGTTATCCGCAATGAGGGGCCAAAAGGCGGGCCGGGCATGCGTGAAATGCTGGCGACCACGGCTGCGCTTTATGGGCAAGGGGCTGGCGACAAGGTGGCGCTGATCACCGATGGTCGGTTTTCCGGGGCGACCCGGGGTTTTTGCGTCGGGCATGTTGGTCCTGAAGCTGCTGATGGTGGTCCAATTGGGCTCCTGCGCGATGGTGATATGATTGCGATTGATGCTGAAGCGGGCACGATCGAGATTGAGCTGTCGCAAAGCGAACTGGATGCGCGCCGCGCTGAATTTACGCCGCGGGAGAACAATTATGCTTCCGGTGCTTTGTACAAGTTCGCGAAAAGTGTCGGGCCGGCGCATCTTGGCGCGTGTACCCATCCCGGGGCCAGGGCAGAAAAGCATGTCTACGCGGATATCTAACGCCCGCGCATCAACCCAAGCATGAAGTGGCCTGACGGTTCCTTGAAAACGAACTGTCAGGTCAAACACTGGGGTAGATGATCACTCAAACGGGGACGATAATCAGATTTAACTCTATAAGGTATCTATAGAGAATAATGACCCATTTCTTGGGCCGGATTATTTTACGGTTTGAAATACATCACGCACCTTAGTGCGCAGGACGTGTTTTTGAACTTTCCCCATGGCGTTGCGTGGTAAGGCATCGAGCCAGCGAAACACCCGCGGTCGCTTGAACGCCGCCAGCGTCGCGAGATGTTTGTGCAATTCCGCGTCAGACGGTCGAACTTGATTTTCACCGACCAGAAATGCCGCTACCCCTTCGCCCATATCCGGGTGTGGCGCGGCGACAATAGCGGATTCAGCAATTGCGGGGTGGGCGTCCAATGCTGCTTCGACTTCCTTGGGGTATACATTAAACCCCCCGACGATAATCAGGTCTTTTTCGCGCCCTACCAGGGAAAGTCTGCCATCGTCGGATAATATGCCGACATCGCCGGTTTTGAACCAGCCGTCCGCGGTGAAAGCGGCCATGGTTTTTTCCCGATTGCGCCAATATCCGGAGAAAACGCCCGGGCCTTTTATTTCTACCTCGCCCGGGGTGTCGGGGGTTGTGCTGGCGATGCGTACACTGACGCCTGGCAGAGGGTAGCCAACCGTATCGGCGACCCGTGCCCCGCCATAGGGGTTGGACGTGATCATGCCCGCTTCAGACATGCCATACCGTTCCAGGATAGAATGGCCGGTCCGCGCCTTGAAAGTGCTAAATGTTTCCTCGCTCAAGGGGGCTGACCCGGAAATGAACAAGCGCATATTGCTGATGCATGATGCGTCAAAGCGTGGGTTTGCAAGCAGCCGCGAATACATGGTTGGTACACCCATCATCAAGGTGCACGCGGCAAGTGCATTGATAACGGCGTCGGGGTCAAATTTGGCTTGAAAATACACTCTGGCACCGCGCAGCATTGTTGTGTGGAGCGCAACAAAGAGACCGTGAATATGAAAGATGGGCAGGGCGTGGAGGAGGGTATCCTGGTCGGTGATCTCCCATAAGTCGCACAAGGCCCGTGCATTGGTTTCGAGATTGGCGTGGGTGAGCATCGCCCCCTTTGAGCGGCCTGTCGTGCCGGATGTGTACAAAATCACGGCAATGTCATCACCTGATTTATGGCAGATGTCCGGCGCTTCAGATGTTGGGGCCACGTCCATGAACGACCCGGTGCCATCGCTGGCCAGGGTTTCGATTTTTCGCCGCGCCGCAATTGACCTGATCCCGTCGGCTCTGGACGGGGCGCAGATGATTAAGCCGGGATCGGCGTCATCGATGAAATAGGCGACTTCCTCATCCGTATAGGATGTATTTAGAGGGACATAGACAATTCCCGCCTGCATCGCTCCCAAATATAGCGCAATATTTTCCACGCTTTTTTCCACCTGGACCAATAACCGGTCTCCCGGGGTGAGCCCGCATGCGACCAGTCGGCCCGCGGCCTCGGACGCCCGCTTGGCCATGTCGGCATAGGTGACGTCCAAGCCGTCGTCATTGATCAGAAAAGGGCGTGCCTTTTTGTCGGCAAATGCTTTTGCAAGCGCTTTAAAGAAGTTTGCATTCGCCATGACTGATCCCATTCTCCACTTGATTGAAGCGTTAAAACTTGTTTCGCTTATCTGAGCGCGACATAACATGAGAACGAATTCCAGGCGAAGGTTTGCACCATGTTTGACGATGACGCCCCCGCGACGCCCTCAGCCAGCCCGAACAGCAATTTCGGCGCGCAGTTGAGCCAAAGTATCACCAGTGCCGGTGATTGGCTTGCCGCGCGACAAAATCCCGATGGTTACTGGGTTGGACGCCTTGAATCCAATGCCTGCATGGAGGCGGAATGGTGCCTGGCCTTGTGGTTTATGGGGCGCGATGACGACCCCTTACGCGAACGTCTCGCCGAATCACTGAGGGTGTCTCAGAGCGATGATGGTGCCTGGCGGATTTACCATGGGGCCCCTGCTGGCGACATTAATACCACCGTTGAGGCCTATGCCGCGCTACGCTCGGTGGGGGATGCGCCTGACGCGCCGCATATGGTGCGTGCGCGCGAGTGGATTCTCCTGAAGGGTGGCCTGACGAATATTCGCGTCTTCACCCGCTATTGGTTGGCGCTTATTGGCGAATGGCCGTGGGCAAAAACCCCCAATGTGCCGCCCGAAGTGATCCACTTCCCCAGCTGGTTCCCTTTTTCAATTTATAATTTCGCCCAGTGGGCGCGCGCCACATTAATGCCGATCGCGGTCTTGTCAGCGCGGCGTCCGTCACGACCCTTGCCGGCGGACAGACGCCTTGACGAACTGTTTCCCGCAGGGCGAACATCGTTTGATTATAGCCTGCCGGATAAGCCGGGAACGGATGGTTGGGACCATTTCTTTCGATTTGCTGACCGTGTCCTGCATATCGGTCAAAGCCTGACGGAAAACACCGGTCTGGATTTCGGGCGAAACGGATCTGTCTCACGGGCTCTAGAATGGATTATTCAGCACCAGGATGCTGATGGCGTTTGGGGCGGTATTCAGCCGCCATGGATTTATTCACTCATGGCTCTTTATAATGAGGGATATGCCTTTGACCATCCGGTAATGGCTAAGGGGCTGGCGGCCCTGGACGACCCACGCTGGCGGGTTGATGTTGGGGATGCGACCTGGATCCAGGCGTCAACCAGCCCCGTGTGGGATACTGTCCTTACACTGCTCGCCTATGAGGATGCGGAGCTGAACGATGCGCACCTGGAGAAGGTCAGCGATGCGCTAGACTGGATCTTGGATCAGCAAGTCTTGCGGCCAGGTGACTGGAAAGTTAAGGCCCCGACACTGGAACCTGGTGGCTGGGCATTCGAATACAAAAACTATTTTTATCCCGATACCGACGATACGGCGGTGGCTTTGATTGCCTTGGCACCCTTCCGTGATGATCCTTCATGGAAGCAAAAAGGCATTGATACGGCAATTGAGAAGGGCGTTAACTGGCTCTTCGGGATGCAGAGCCGCAATGGTGGCTGGGGCGCATTTGACAAAGACAACGACAAGCAGATCCTGACCAAGATCCCGTTTTGCGATTTTGGGGAGGCGCTGGACCCGCCTAGTGTGGATGTGACGGCGCATATCATCGAGGCGTTTGGCAAGCTGGGGTATAGCGCGGCGCATCCGAATATCGCGCGCGCACTTGATTATCTGAAATCCGAACAGGAAGCCAATGGCGCATGGTTTGGTCGGTGGGGCGTGAACTATGTCTATGGCACCGGCGCGGTTCTACCGGCACTGGAAGCTATTGGTGAAGATATGGGCCAACAATATATCCAGAAGGCATGCGATTGGCTGATCTCCAAGCAGAATGACGATGGCGGCTGGGGGGAAAGTTGCGCCTCATACATGGATGAAAAACTCATCGGTGTCGGGAAATCCACGGCCTCTCAGACCGCATGGGCGCTCATGGGGCTGGTCGCTGTCGGGCGCGAGGATGATGAAAAAGCAATTGCAGAAGGCGTGCAGTTCCTGATTGACCGTCAAACGGCGGATGGTACCTGGGATGAGCCAGAATATACCGGGACCGGGTTCCCTGGTTATGGTGTCGGCCAGACGATCAAGCTCGGTGACCCGCTTCTGGAAGAACGCCTGAAGCAGGGTGCGGAGCTTTCCCGTGCGTTCATGATCAATTATAATCTCTACCGACACTATTTTCCGTTAATGGCCATGGGACGAATTCGGAAGAAATTGGCAGTGTAAGTGCGGTTATTTTGCTGGCTTAGATCGTTTTTTGGCTGAGATCATGTTGATCCGGGCTGAAAGTGTCTCATAGACAGTTTGATATCCGCCGATGATGCTAATATTGGCATCACCGCCATCCGGCATCGGCTTCATGGGCGAGCACGTGCTGGCGAGCAAAGTGCGTTATTATAGTTCTCTCGCCTTGCGAATTGTGCAGGCAATTGGTGTGCGGCCTGGTCTATATGGGTTTATGAATAATTCGTCCGGAGTTTTTCAGCCAACCGATCTCTTATGCCCTGAAGGTCTTGTATCTTTTGATCCACCTCTTCGAGTTTCTCGCGGAACATGGCGGAGGATTTCTCCTTCGGCAGTTTACCGTCCATGAAGAGCGTTAAGTAGTGTTCGATTTCTGATAATGTGAACCCAAGCGACTTGCCCAAAATAATCCATTTCAGTCGCTCGCGGTCCGTGTCAGAGAATTCATTGTAAACCCGCGTGCCAGCTTGTTTTGGCGTCGGCTTCAGCAGGCCAAGATCGACATAATGCCGGATCGCCTCTTTGGTCAGGCCGAAGGATTGTGCGACTTCTCCAATAAGCATGGCTGTACCTTTTGTGCTTGACTGAGGGGTTAACCCCATAGGTTAGAACACAAGAAACGCGGCGATTCCAGTCGCTGTCTTAACCGTGAGGGTTTGCTTATGTTCATCAAAATTGGCTCGGCATTGTTGGCTGTCTTGGTCCTGTTTGGCGCGCTGGTCTGGTTTGCGGACCTGGGCGGCATTAAAACCCGGATTTTCGTGAACCAGATTGTCAAGATGCGGGTCTCGCCCGAACGCCTTACCAATATCAAAACACCATTGGATTACGGCATGCCATTTTCCGATGTGGATATTATGACCCCGGATGGCGTTCGTCTGAGTGCATGGGAAATTCCTGCGCCGACCGCATCTGACAAGACGATCATCATGAATCACGCGCTGTCGACGACGCGCTATGGTTCGGTAGAGGGGCTTGATGGTGTCCCGGTCGAATACCTGCCAATGGTGAAGCATCTGCACGATGCCGGTTACAATGTGGTGATGTATGACCACCGCGGTCAGGGCGATAGCGACGGCGGCACCGGTGAGACGCAGATTGGTACCGAAGCGCCTGTTGGTGTTGGTGCAACTGAATGGCAGGACGTCATTGGCTCTCTTCAATATGTAAAAAGTCACCCGCGCTTCAGCGACCACCAAATCGCGTTTGTTAGCCATTGCATGGGTGCCAGTGCGACCTTCCGGGCCTGGTCAGAAGCGCCGCAGACATTCTCCGATCCGCAAATCAAGTCTGTCGTCGCGATCCAACCGCCGATCGCCTACCGAATGAACAAGCGTTTCATCATCGCAAAAGCAAAAATGGATATTGTTGATGATGTCCTGGCTGCGCAGATTGCGAAATATGGTTTCGGCTTTGCAGATAATGTGCAGCACGCAAAAAACCTGACGGTTCCAGTCCTATTTTCGCAGGTTGAAGCGGATGAATATACGTTTGACGTCGACACCGGTGTCAATGACGTTCAGCTCATTTATGATGCCGCTCCGACTGAAAAGGAAATCATCTGGGTACGCGCGACAGGCGATAAACCCCATGGCACCGGTAAGCGCTTTGACGGCTATGGGTACTTCAACAAATACCCGGATGAATTGCTCTCCTTCCTGGGTAAACACTTTATGTCGGAGTCCATTGTTTCAAGCGAAACCGCTCCAGATTCTGATCAATAGTCTATAATTCTGTGTAAATATTATTATTATGGACTTCGTTGAAAAAACCCTTGTTATCAAGGGTAGAGCAACGGGAATTTGCTTTGGGTTCGCCAAGGGCTTCGGCGCTGAGCGCGTGCATTTTTATCAGTGAGCCGCGTGCAGACAGATTGCAGCAAGCCCTTGCCGGCGCGAAAATCAATCGAGCAGGGACGAAAATCAATCGAACAGGGAAGAAATCGATTCTTCGTTGGAAATCCGCCTGATTGCCTCAGCGAGGAGCGTGGCGATGGCGACCCGCTCGATTTTCGGGCAGTCGGCAACTTCTGGTCGTGCTGCAATACTGTCGGAGGTGACGAGGCGCGTTAGGGCATCGGAAGCCATGACACGTCGTTCTGCATTGTCAGATAAGACGCCATGGGTGACATAGGCCGATACGCTCTTTGCACCCTGATCCATGAGGGCTTCAGCCGCATTACACAGCGTACCGCCGGAATCGACTATGTCGTCGAAGATAAGGCAGTGCTGATCCTTCACGTCCCCTATGATGTTCATGACTTCTGATTCGCCAGCACGCTCCCGGCGTTTATCAACGATTGCCAGGGGTCGGTTTTCGAGCCTTTTGGATAAGGCGCGCGCACGCACAACCCCGCCGACATCCGGCGACACAACCGTCACATCTTCCAGCTCGCCATTGTGAATTTCGCGGATCCGATTCTCGAATTCTTTGACCGCATAGAGATTATCTGTCGGGATATCGAAAAAGCCCTGGATTTGCCCCGCGTGGAGGTCGACCGTCAATACGCGGTCAGCGCCAGCAGTTGTGATAAGGTTCGCGACAAGCTTGGCGGAAATTGGCGAGCGTGGTCCTGCTTTGCGGTCCTGGCGCGCATAGCCAAAATAGGGGATTACCGCCGTCACGCGACTTGCCGATGCACGGGTGAGCGCATCGATCACAATCAGCAATTCCATGAGATGATCATTGGCCGGCTGGGATGTGGACTGGATGACGAACACATCCTCGCCTCGGACATTCTCTTTTATCTCAACAGAAACCTCGCCGTCCTTAAAGCGTTTAATTTCCGCGTCAGCGATATTGGTGCCCAGGCGTTTTGCTATTTTCTCGCTCAACGCCCTGTTGGAGCTGCCAGCTATTAATTTCATCGCGCTTCGACCCCTCATTCTGCCCGGATGCGCGGCTTTGTGACGTTTTATTGACGTTTCTGCAAGGGTAGAAAATGTCGAATTTCAAAGTGATACGGGTCTATTGCACTCACGCAGGTAATGCGATGGCGGACAGGTTGCGCCCGTAATCGCCAAGACCTGCCCGCCGTGATGCGCGATAGCTGAAATAGTCAGCGCTGTTGGAAAGTGTTGAAGGGCCAACGATATCAGGCGGCGCGACGCCGACCTGTTCGAGCCGCCATGTGCCGAATGCCACAAGGTCTAATTGGTGTTTGCTGTCGGCACCGTCTGGGGAAAAAAACCGATCCGCCGCGGGGTATCTGGAAACAAATGCCTCAAGCAGATCCGTGCCGGCTTCAAAATCAGGTGGTCGCAGACATGGACCAACTGCGGCAATAATGCGCTGAGGGGCAGCCCCTAAAGTGACCATTTGGCGAATTGTTGCTTCAAGAACCCCGCCAAGGGCACCGCGCCAACCGGCATGGGCCGCGCCGATGATGCCCGCTGTGGGCTCGTAGAATAAAAACGGCATGCAATCGGCAGTCAAAACGCCAAGGGCAATGTCACGGCGCGTTGAGGCTGCGCCATCTGCATGCGGGCGTGCATCATCTGCCCACGGTGTTGAGACGCAGACGGCATCGGCTGAATGGACTTGATGAAGCGTTAGCAAACCATTGGGGGCAATGCCGATGGCACCCGCACATCGTTGCCGGTTC